>JAKQBZ010000123.1 GCA_029559435.1 Deltaproteobacteria bacterium
TATCACAGCCCTTACAAGGACGAGCCCCTCCTCGCCATCAACTGCTCTGCCATTGTGGGAACGCTGCTTGAAAGCGAGCTTTTCGGACATGAGAAGGGTTCCTTTACCGGAGCCATTGCTTCGAAGAAAGGAAAATTCGAGCTTGCAGGGGACGGGACGATATTCCTCGATGAGGTAAGCGAGATACCCTTCGAGCTGCAGGCAAAATTGCTGCGGTTCCTTCAGGAGAAGGAATTTGAGCACGTGGGCGGCGAAAAAAACCTCAAATCGAATGCAAGGGTCATCGCGGCGACGAACAAGGACCTGAAAGAGATGGTCAAGAGCGGAAGCTTCAGGGAAGACCTTTATTACAGGCTCAGCGTAGCGGCCATCGATGTCCCCCCTTTAAGAGAGAGGAGATCCGACATCCCGCTTCTCATTGAATATATAATCAGGAAGATCAATGCGGAACTGCACCGGAGCATCAAAAGGGTTGAAGAGAAGGCCGTGCACAGGCTTATGAATTATGACTGGCCGGGCAACGTAAGGGAGCTTGAGAACATCCTTACCCGTGCGGCGATCACCACGCAGGGCGAGGTTATCCTCGATGAATTTATCTCTCCGTTGCTTGGCAGGGAAGACAAGGCGGCAGCGGGAAAGGACGCTCTGAATATATTAAGCCTCCAGGAGATCGAAAAGGAACACATCCTGAAGGTGCTAAGCCACGCCCGCTGGCATCTCGGAAATTCCTGCAAGCTTCTCGGGATATCACGTCCCACGCTGCGGCAGAAGCTCAAGGAATACGGCATCTCCATACACCCTTATTCACCATAAGGGATGCCCCTTATTCTGCGCTGGCATCTTAATTGCAGTATATCTTATCTGTAATTATGAAAACCCTGCGGCATATAAGGAACGAGCATGTGCTTCAGGTCCTTAACCGGACGAACTGGGACTTGAAGAAAGCCAGTGAAATGTTAAAGGTATCAGAAGGTTTTCTGAAAAAAGAGATCAGGAAGATAAGCCAGTCCAAAGCCCCGAAGCATACGGTAAAAACCAATAAATAAAAATTACGCCTGCCGGTTTTTCGTGTACGATGGACCGTAAATTGAAAAAAAATTTCAAATAATGAAAGAATAATTCAGAGGCAGTGCGACATACGATCGCTCTACTTTATTAACCCATTGAAATAATTTAATATACTATGGTGACACGCTCTTCGGCATAATTATTGCTTATCATATAGTCACACCAATGGCACATCACTGAGTGATAGGGGTACAAATCAAAAAACGAGGGGGTTATTATGAGAAGATTGGTCTTTTTTATTACAATTTTAATGTTCATTGTTTTTGCGGTTCCTCTGCCGTCCGTTGCTGCTGAGAAGCCGATCGTGATCGGGGCTCCGCTTGCCACCGCTTTCCTCTACGGCTGGGATGCCGAGAGGGGGATAAAGCTTGCCGTGGAAGAGATCAACAAGGCGGGCGGCGTGAACGTCAAAGGCAAGAAGAGGCCTTTTGCCGTAGAGGTCATCGATACGAGAGACCTCGAGCCCGGCGTTCCTGTCAGCGAGGCATTGCTCGGGCTTGAAAAGCTTATTCTCGAGAAGAAAGCGGATTTCATCATCGGGGGCCCTGTCCGTTCAGAGGCTGCGCTCGCCGCCATGGACCTGCTCAACAAATATAAGAAGGTAAGCATCCTGACGACAGGCGTTCTTACGCCAGCCTATCAGAAAAAGATTGCGGATAATTATGATAAATACAAATACTGCTTCAGGAACACGAGCCACGTTGGCGTAATGATGAATGAGTTCATCACCATGCTTGAAGACTTGAGGAAGTCCCACGGTTTTGACAAGGCCGCCGTCATGGTGCAGGACGTGGCGCACGCGAGAGCGGGCGGAGAGGCAATGAAGAAGGGGCTTGCTGCCAAGGGATGGAAGGTCTCTGACACGAAGATATACCCCACAGGGACAACGGACTACTCCGTCGGGCTTAACGATTCCGCAAAGTTCGGCGCCCAGATACTCTTTATCTGGATGGATATGCCAGAGAGCGCGGTGCTCCTGAAACAGTGGAGCGATATGAAGCTGAAATCGCTTCCCGTCGGGTTTGTGTGTGCAGCGGAGCAGCCGGGCTTCTGGAAGGCCTCGGCAGGCCGCGGCGAATACCTGATCGTGAACCTTGTCAACGGCGGAAATGCGCCGGCAAAGATAACGCCGTGGACAATGAAATTTTCAGATGCCTATAAAAAGAAATGGGGCCTGGAGCCTGAGGGCTACGGCACATCGTCAAGCTATATGGCTGTCTACCAGTTGAAAGACGCCATCGAAAAGGCCGGATCAGTTGATACCGAGGCAGTCATCAAAGGCCTCGAGAACAGCGACATCATGGGCGTATACGGCAGAATGCGCTTTGACAAGAAATCGCACCAGATCATTCCCTCGCTGGATCCGAAAGAGGGCGCTGTCACCGGCATTATTCAATGGCAGCAGGGAAACAGGGTGCAGGTGTTTCCGCCTAAGGCCGCGGCAGGGAAAGTGCTGCTGCCGCCTTGGATGAAATAATAAGGAAAAGGACAGGTATGCATATCATCATATACGGCATCATTAACAGCATTACCCTTTCCTTGATATCGCTGGGGTTTACCCTGGTATACAGCATCAGCAGGGTGCCGAATTTTGCCCACGGCGCCCTCTATATCTTATCAGGGTACCTCGTATGGCTGTTTATCAACAAGTTCGCCGGTTTTCCTTACCCCTTTGCGATCATTGCCGCCATCGGCCTCACGGCCGTTGTGGGGGCCTTGATCTACCGGTTCATACTGATCCGCATCAGGGGGATGGAGATATCGGAGATCATCGCAACATATGCAATAGGGCTCGCTATCCTGGAAGGGTTGAGATGGGGAGGGCTGAGGGGCGGCACCTTCACCCTCCCGACATTTATGGCGGGCTCGGTGAATTTGTTTGATGTGAGCGTCGATTACCAGCGTCTTATCATTGTGGGTGTTGGAATATTAACCTTCGTCTCTCTCTATGTTTTTACGCGTTACACGAAGATCGGCCTTGCCTTGCGCGGCATTGCCCAGGACGAAAGGGCGGCGATGATGCTGGGGATCAATTCCGATATGACCGCTATTGTGTCCCTTGCTATCGGGTCGGCGCTTTCCGGTTTTGCCGCAGTACTGCTCCTGCCTCTCGGCAATATCGTTGTAGAGACAGGATACAATGTGTTGATCTTTGCCATTGCAGTCTGCGTTATCGGGGGGCTGGGAAGCTGGGGGGGAACTATCGTTGCTTCTTTCGTGATCGGTTTTGCCCAGATCCTTACAGAGGCCTTTATCTCTACACATTATCAGATGGTCGTAGCTCTCCTTGCGATCATTGTTACACTGCTCGTCAAGCCTTCAGGGATATTCGGCAAGCAGAAAGAACTTGAGGAACGGGTGTAGCCTATGGAACAGATGCGAAAAGAAAGGATCGACAGAGGACTCAAGGTCCGTACGGAGGGTCTCTATGCGATCTCCTCCTACCGTGAGATCTTATATCTCATGGGTCCCAGGCTGCTTCTTATCGTAGGCGTCCTGGCGCTCCCCTTTATCTTTGAGCTCGCGCCTTACTGGAAAAGGGTCATCAACATCATGTTCGTCTATGCCCTCCTTGCCCTTTCTTTTGATTTTCTTGCAAATTACGTGGGGCTCGTCTGTCTCGGGGGCGCCTTTTTGACCGGTGTGGGAGGATATTTTTCGGCGATCTACAATGTGTATCTTTCCTTTCCTACATACCTTGCTATTCCATGCGCCACCATCACCGGCGCCGCATTCTGTACGCTATGCCTTATACCGTGCTTGCCGCTCAGGGGTGTTTATTTTGCTATTGTGACCCTCATGTACCCCCTGCTTTTTACACGTATCATCGAGGCGCTGGACATCCTTGGCGGTACGAACGGGATCACGGGGGTGGATGGTTTTGCGAACCAGTACGTTGAGCATTATATAATTATCCTGGTAGTCATCGGTTTTCTTTTCGCTATGAGGCGATTTGTCAACCAGGATATAGGCCTTGTGCTGCGCGGCGTGAAGGACAACGACCAGTCGGTGAGGGCCTCGGGGATCGACGTTACGCGCATGAAGATCCTTGCTGTTTTTGTGGCATCGCTGATCGGCTGCTTTGGAGGCGCCTATATGGCGCACCTTTACATGTGGGCCGGTATCTCCCTTTTTGCACTTGATTTTTCCATTATCCCCATCGCCTCTGTTGTCATCGGGGGCGGAGGCACGCTCGTAGGCGCGTTGATAGGAAGTTTTATCCTTGTGCCGCTTTCAGAGATCCTGAGGGCCTTCGGGACGTTCCGTATCGTTATTTATTGCATCATACTCACAGGATTCATCGTCTTCAAGAGCGAGGGGCTAATGATATTCATGCAAAGAAAGTATCACCAGTTTGAACGGTGGGTGAAGGTATGAGCGAAGAACCGATACTTTCAGTAAAAGGTATTTCAAAATCATTCGGCGGCCTGAAGGCGCTTATGGATGTCAGCTTTGATGTCCAGAGGGGCGAGGTATTCGGCATCATAGGGCCGAACGGCTCCGGCAAGACCACCATTATAAACTGCATCACCGGGTTTATAAGTACGCTTGCCGGCCAGGTATATTTCAAAGGGAAAGAGATAACAGGCTGGAAGCCGCACAAGATCGCCGACGCGGGGATTGCAAGGACATTCCAGATCATGAGGCCCTATTATTCGCTGCCGGCGTATAAGAACCTCATCATCCCGCTTTGGTCGCCGAGGGCAAGAAAGACGGGTGGATGGCGCGGCGGAGGAAAGCATGGCGACAGAGATACCGTGGCAGTGGATATCCTCGAGGAGATCGGGTTCGAAAGGGATTCGCGCGTCCCTTACAAACTCTCTTCGACCTTGCCGACTGGCTATCAGAAGAGGCTTGAGCTGGCACGGTGCATGGCGCTGCGGCCTGAGATCATCTTCTGCGACGAGGTCTTTTCGGGCTTGAGCATGAGCGAGATCGCCGGCATGCTTCCCCTCATCGAGAAGATGAGGGACGAAGGCATCACGCTTATCATGGTCGAACACAGGCTGCGGGAACTTTTCAGGGTTGCAACGAGGGTCATGGCGCTTAATTTTGGCGAAAAGATCACCGAAGGCGAGCCTTCTTTTGTCATTGAGGACAAGAGGGTGAGGGAAGCCTATCTTGGAACTGAAGAGGTATAGACACGATGTTTGAAGCCTTTGAACTTATGGTCTTTTATGAAAACATGATAGCGCTTAACAACGTGAGCATAACCTGCGATGAAGGAAAGATCGTCGGTGTCTTCGGTTCAAACAGCGCTGGGAAGAGCACGCTCATGTATGCCCTCTCGGGTATCGTCCTGGACATCAAGAAAAAGGAAGATATGCGCGGCGGGGAGCGGATCTCTGTGTTCGGAAGGGTATTTTTTAACGGCAATGATGTAACGACCATTGAGCCGCACCAGCGTGCTCGGATGGGCATCGTTCTCTGCCCTGAGCGAAGAAGGATATTCGCAGAGAGCTCGGTCATGGAGAACCTGAAGATAGGAGCGTACCTTGCCACCAGCAGGGAGACAAGAGAGAATATAGACTATGTGCTGGACCTTTTCCCGCGATTGAAAGACCACCTGAAGAGACAGGGCGGGTTCTTGAGCGGCGGCGAGCAGCAGATGCTCGCGATCGGACGAGCGCTCATGGCGAACCCGAAGGTCCTTCTCCTCGATGAGCCGCTCATGGGATTAAGCCCTGCGTATCAGGACATCGTTATCAATGGAACGAAGGCGATAAGGGATACAAAGGGAATTTCTATCATCGTTACAGAGCAGTACGCACGGCCCGTTATGCCCATCATAGATTTTGCATACATCCTTGAGAACGGTTCGAGCGTTCTTGCCGGCACGCGGGAAGAGTTGATGGACAACCCGGACGTGAAAGCTGCATATTTTGGTGTATAAGGGGCACATATATGGGATCCTTTGAACATGAGTATACCTTCTCCCGTTTCTACGAGATGTGTAAAAAATATTCGGATAAAACCGCCCTTGTTTATCTCGGGGAACGGTTCACATACGGATATCTCGAGACGCTCGTCGATAAATTTGCAACGGGCCTTTTAAATCTCGGCATAAAAAAGCAGGACAGGGTAATGCTCTATATCTCAAACAGCCCTCAGTGGATCATCTCGAATTTTGCGATAAACAGGATCGGGGCGGTCACCGTGCCGGTGTCGCCGATATACACGGCCTTCGAGATCGAGTATATGATCAAGGACGCCGGCATCGATACGGTCATATGCCTTGACACAAATTATGTATACGTGAAAGAGGTAATGGAGAGAACCAATCTGGCAAGGGTCATCGTCACGAACCTCATAGATCTTGTCTCTCCATGGAAGCGCCTGGTCGCCCATATGTTTGACAAGGTCCCGAAAGGGAACGTGGAGGCAAATGAAAAGGTCCATTTTTTTATGGATGTTCTGAAAAGCGGCGTGACCAAGCCGCCTGCCGTTGAGATCGATCCCGCGAAAGACCTTTCTTACATTATGTACACGGGCGGCACAACGGGCTTTCCGAAAGGCGTGCCCGGCAACCATATCGGCGAGGTCTCTTATATCCGGGACATTATGGACGATGTGATCGGCGAGTTCATTCATGAAGGCAGCGATGTGGTGCTCATGATAAACCCCCTTTTCCATATCATGGCAAAGGGCTTTATGATCGCCTTCGGCTTCAATTACGGGAATACTGTAGTGCTTATGCCGATCCCCGAAGTGGATCCTGTGCTTTCCGCCGTTGAGCGCTATAAGGCGCGATGGATGCTCGGCGTTCCGGCCCTGTACCGGATGATACTTGAGAATGACCGGCTCGACCAGTATGACCTCAGCTCGCTTCGATATTGTTACTGCGGGGGCGATGTCCTGCCCGTAGAGGTTTTTAAGACATGGAAGGAAAAATACGGGGTGCCTTTGTATCAGGTCTATGGATCAACAGAGATAGGCCACGTTACGTACAGCCCGCTGTCCAAGGAGCCTTCCGCAACGACGATCGGAAAGCCGCTCAAAACGAGAAAGTCGATCGTTGTGGACAGGGAGACGCTGGAAAAGCTTCCGCCAGGGGAGCTCGGTGAGCTGTGCGTCACCTCGCCGTACCCTATCAAGGAATACCTGAACAAGCCTGAAGAGACGAGCTATTCTTATGTCGAGATCTACGGAGAGACCTATTACAGGATGGGCGACTTCGTGAAAATGAATGAAGAAGGCGAGCTCGAATTCGTTGAGAGGACCGCGGACATCATCAAATACAAGGCATACAGGGTCTCCGCGTCGGAAGTCGAGGCGGTTCTTCAGGACCACCCTACGGTCATCGGCGCCTGCGTTGTCGGCATCCCCGATCCGAAGGTCGGCGAGAGGATCAAGGCCATCGTTGTCCTGAAGGAGGACGCCAAGGGCATCGGTAGCGCCGAACTTACCAGGTGGTGCCGTGACAGGCTTGCCCCATACAAAATCCCTGGCTATATAGAGTTCAGGGATATGCTTCCCAAATCGAAAGTGGGCAAGCTGCTAAGGCGCGAGATCAGAGACGAAGAGAAGAGAAAACAGGAAAAAGAGAAGAAGAAAAGAGCATCATGAACTGTTACCGGGACATTCGCTTGTGGATGTCCCGGTAACCCTCCCCCAATATCAGCTATTGGTTCTTGCATTACTTGCCGGCTTGCAGATATGCAGGCCGGCAAGCCCTATGGCATGTGCCGTCAGCTATCAGCTGTCAGCTATAAGCCGCGAGCCGTCTTTGTTTTAGCCTCTTGTCCTTTGGGTCTTAAGGGCTACTTTGCTTTCTGCTCTTCTCACTCTCTCACCTTCTTACCTTCCGCTTTGCAGCTTGTCTCACGTGTCGAGCAGAGAAGGCGACGCCCAGTTCTCTCCTCCCGGTATGAGGGTTTTTGCCAGGTCTTTTATCGACAGGATCCCTACCAGTTTCTCGCCGTCGAAGACGAGGAGATGCCTAATATCCTTGGCGACCATGAGCTTGACGCATTGTTCTGCGGTGTCATCGGGCCTGACCGAATGGAATTTTGAAGTCATGGCGTCCTTCACGGCGGTTTCACTTGATTTTTTGCCCAGGAGAACCACCTTCCTTGCGTAATCCCTTTCCGAAAGGATCCCTACCGGCCGGCCGCCGTCAACGACAACGAGGACGCCTATATCCTTTGCGCTCATGAGCTTCAGCGCTTCCAGCATCGTGGCGTAGGGTGATATCGACCAGATGTCATGTCCTTTCGAGTGAAGAATTTCTTTGACGGTTTGCATGACCTACCTCCGCATTCAAATTTTACTTTGTTCTGTGCGACCTTATATTCTTATATACCCTATAATTATTTTGTGCAACTAAAAGAAGATAATCAATGAATAGAGGATGTGAAAGGTGAAAGGTCAAGGAGAATCTCGTTAGTCGTAAGGTGTGAGGCGTAAGGGGTAACTGCAGCAAAGAACTGAGAGCAAAGAGCCAAGGGTTTTTTATTACATTGTCATTGCGATGACTCACAGGCGTCCCGCTATGGCTCCATGCCCTCTGCGCTACGCTTTAATCCACTCACGCCTTACGACTAACGCCTTACGGGTTTTTCGATATACGATATACGAACTACGATATACTGCTTTTACAGTACGGCAGGCTGAGCCCGTTTTTAAAGAGGATGCGGGTAGAGGTGTCCGATGGCATTGAAAGCCTTCCGTGGTCTATGTTCTCAGGTACGATGCCCTTTTTGTAGCCTTCAAAATCGGGATCCCATGGAAAGACAACGAACGCCTGGCCGGGCAGATCAACGGAGACAGGCTGGACAGCCCTTGTTGTTTCTCTGTATTTTAATGAAAGGAGAACATCGCCGATAGTTGTGAAGCGGGCAAGGTTTTCGAGGGTTGCAATGGTGGGCGGCATGAGGGTCATGGCGCCCCTGAGGTTTTCTTCCAGCGCATCATGCGGGGAGATCCATCGTCCTTCCGTTGTCTCTTTCCCGTCAGCGCGAGCTTTCTGGAATTCAGGAATGGCTGCTATGAAAAAATGCGTATAAAACCTGAGAGGTTGTCCCTCAGGCGTGATCCAGTGGGCAAAGTGGACAAACTCATCGATGGTATAGATAAGATCCTCCTTCTCTGCAAGGTGTGCAAGGGTGATTTCGCCCTTCAGGAGAAGCTCTCTGTAATTGTCGAAGCGTTGTTGAACGGGCGCATCGTCCATAGCGACAGGCGCGCCGGTTCCACGTACGGCAAAAAGAACCCCTGCTTCTTCAAAGAGTTCCCTGACGCCCGTTACCCGGAAGGCAAGGTCGTCCTCTTCTGAAAGCGCTTTCCCGGGCGCTTCATGTGTTTTTGCTGGCGATATGCCCCTGCAGCGGACAGGGAGATTTTGGTCATTGTCCTGTTTGTCCATGATCCCGCCCGGAAAAACATATGCGCCTGCCATAAACTTTTGCTGTTCTGAACGCTTTAAGAGGAAGACCTCCAGCCCACGAGGTTTTTCATCTTTCAGCAATATGACCGCAGCCGATCTCTTTGGATTTTTAGCGTTCATCATATTCAACCAGGCACGAAGTCCTAATATCTAAATCCGAAACAATATCAAAATTCAAATATTAAATGTTCAAAACGAATGCCTTTGAATATATTTTGAGCTTAGAACATTATAACATTTGCATTTGTTTAGTGCTTAGATATTCGGATTTAGGATTTGCCATAAGCTATCTGCCATAAGCCATGAGCCGCTTTCACAGGTTCTCCTTCGCCCAGGCGATCCGTTTTTCCGGTGTCGTAAATATTTCTGCCGGCGCCGCATCAACACTTTCAAGCCTTTTCAATAAGCCGCCCTTATTCGCCATCTGAATAGCAAGGCCCGGACGGGCATTCATTTCAAGAAGCACCGGGCCCCGGTCCCGGTCGATGACAATGTCGACACCTACGTAGCACAGGTCTGTCATATCGGTGGCGAGCGCGGCGATGGAAAGCATTGTGTCCCAGTGGGGCACCTTTAGGCCGCTTACCGGGTTGCCCGTGTCGGGATGGTGCGTGACGATCTGTGATTTATGGACGGCGGTGATCGTGTGTCCTGTCACAAGTTTGATCCCTGCGCCTATCGCGCCGCGGTGAAGGTTTGCCTTTCCGTCGGAATCCTTTGTCGGGAGCCGCACCATCGCCATCACAGGCACGCCCCGGTAAACGATGATCCTCACATCGGGAACTCCCTGGTAGGTAACGGCGGAAAAGACCTGGTCGGGATGAATAAGGGATTCTATGATTGCATGGTCTTCCTGCCCTTGCAGTGAAAATATGCCTGAAAGGATGTCCGATATGTGGTAGCCCAGGTATTCAAGAGCGACCGCCTTTCCGCTTTGCGTAAGAAATACCTTTTCTGTACGTTCCGTGATAAGGATGATACCGCTCCCTCCGGAACCGCTTGCAGGCTTGACAACAAATTCTTTTATGCCCTCCAGCATCGTCTTGAGATTCTTCATGCTGCCGTGGTTCTTGATGACGTGAAAAAGTACAGGGGTCGGTATCCCGTATTGCCTTGCAAGCTCCTTGGTGAGCACCTTGTTGTCCACAAGGGGGTAGCGGGATCGCGGATTGCAGCGCATAATATATTCGGCATTACGATTGTTGATGCCGAGAACGCCCGCATCTCTCAGTTGTTGAAATGCCTTTCCTATCATGATGGGCTGCGAAATTCCCGAAAACGGGAAAGCTCTGAAAGCCTGTAGCCGGTGTATCTGCCGACGAGGATCTGCAGGGCGCCTACGGCAAGAAGAAGTTCAGGATATATGAAGAATGTCAGCTGGAGCGTTTCCGAACTGATGATGAGGTACGTGATGAAGGCAACTGCAGCGCTCCCCGCAGAGGTCTGCAGCGCGGTACGGATCCCGTGCTCTTCCACAACAACAAAAAATCGTTCTATCGTCATGACGAGAATAACGAAGGGAAGGAGGCCTACCGCCATAACCTGGCGCAGCCCGAACTTGTTGCCGAAAAGGGCAAGGAGCGTAAAAGAGACTATGACCAGCGTGAGCAGCACGGACATGCGGGGCACGAGAAGGAGGCGGAGCCGGTCAAGAAAGCGGCGAGCAACATAACCGATCAGGATGACGCCCGCGAATATGGAAAGCCCGTATACCAGCCCCGTATTGCGGAATGAGAGCGCCATCAGGACGGGCATGAATATGCCGAATGTCGGAAAGCCGATTATATTGCGGAGTATACATATGAGGAGGGCGCCGATGGGCACGAGGAGAAGGATGCGGAAGGTCTGTTGAAATTCGGTGGGGAGGCGAAAAAGCGACCAGCGGTCGAGAAACCGCTCCGAACGGCTGATATGTTCATAATTGTACCGCCACTGGCCGACGACCTGCCGGTTGATGTCCCAGCGGATATCGCTGATCCCGCCGCCCGAGACATGCACAATCGGTGCGCCGTCGTAGGTAAGCGGCAAAAGCGTGGACTGGTCTTTCAGCGTTTCCTTTCCGTCAGCGCTGAAGATCCCCCATGTCTGTCCGTTCCATGCTTCTATCCAGGTAAGGGGTTTTGTGACGATGCCCTCGGCGAGCCTGATGCCGTCGACAACCCTTGCGGGGATCGATGCCGCCCTGAAG
>JAKQBZ010000292.1 GCA_029559435.1 Deltaproteobacteria bacterium
ACGCCGGCGGCGCTTTTTTCGAAGATCACCGTGTAGCCTTCCCTTTCTCCTATGTTCTTTACAACCCCGCTGATCATGCCGAGGGCCTTCTGCGCGAGCTGCGTGTCAAGTTTTCGCACCTCGATCTCGAAATCCTCCCTGAGCCTTCTGATGTCTCTCGCATCGTTTGCAAGCCTTTCTTCAAGCGCCCTTCGCTCATTAACAGGGAGCTTCTCGCCTTCCTTTCTCAGCTTCTCTTCGGTTGCCTTGGCAGATTCCTCCCTGTCCCTGAGCGGCTTCCGCTTTGCCTCGATCTGCTTCAGCAGGTCCTGCCTGTATCCTTCGAACGTCTTCGATTCCCGCATTACCTTCTGGACCTCGAAAACCCCGATCTTTGCCGCCTGGGCGTATAATTGTGTAGCACATAGAGTAAACAAACAGAAACAAACAGAAGCAACGCATATAATGCCCTTTTTCATCAACATCCTCCTATGTGGTTTTTGATTTTTCGTATCTATGCAGTGCATTGAGCAATTTCTTGAGAACGGCCCTGTTGGCTACATAAAATCTTGCAACTTCCCATCGAAAGTTAAGATACCTGTGGGCAAGCCTGTTTCTTTGAATGGCAAATTTCGCAAGAATATCGGCTTCGGTTTTCTTAAAACGGAAGTAGCCACCAACCTTCTTCATCACATCGGGATAGTTTTCGGCCATTATATTGTTCTCCGTCAATACAACGCCGCTCACTTCTATAAATGCGGTTAGAATGTTTTCGATCGTCCTGTCGATGAGTTTCTGGAGCTTGCTGTTCTTTGCATGCTCCTGCCATTTCGTTGATGCATATTCAGCATCGAACTCTTCCATCTCTTTTGCAATAAAGGAGAGGGGCTCTGTTATTCTTCCTTTTGCATAGACACGTTCAGGCATGATTCAGCTTTTCCAGCCGCCTCTCGACAATCTCGGATTGCCATTTTGTTCCAAAGATACTGAAATCCTCCATCTGGTATATTGCATGGTGCCTTGCGTCAACGTATCGCGTAAAATTCTTTACAAACACAGGGATGCCCTGGACAATGGCGTTGTAGTAGAGCATGGGCCTGTAGAATCCCGTATCAATATGAAGCACATTCGTTTCTCTCTTTAAAACGTTTGTAAGCTCAAGGGATATTGTGGTGATAAGGTCGAAAATCTTATCCCTGTCCATTTCCTTGTTGAATATAATCGCAACGTCCACATCAGAGCTGGCCTTAGGGCAGCCTATAGCCCATGAGCCATAAAGAAAAGCAATATCGACAGAATAGACTTTTGCCTTCCCGTTGAAATATTCCTTAATGGCAGAAATTAATTGTTCTTTTTTATCCATCTCTTTTTCTATTATACTACTTTTGTTAATATATGAAGTATAAAAAAGGGTGCTGGATCTTTCTCCAGCACCCACATTTTTCAGCGATCAGCTATGAGCTATTTTGCCACCCCTGCCGCCGTGCCTGAGATCGTCCCTGCGCCGGCAGTCGCGCCCGTGCCCGCCGCAGCGCCCTTGAATGTTGTTGAGCCGTTAAAACCACCGGTGCCCGTCACGCTGCCAAGCCATTTGCCGTTGCCGCCCGGGTTCCAGTTCTTGAAAGCAAAGTCCGCACTTATTCCCGGTACGCTGCCGGTCAGCCCAATGTTGGTATTCAATGTCGGTGGCCCTGTATAGGTACCGGTCACGCTTCCTGTTGCCCAAGCCGTGGCCGGCCCACCTGCGGTCAGCGCAAAGAACTTGACATTATTCATGGCAAGGCCCGAGAAGCCATTTCCAGCCCCTGTAAGGTTCACGTTCCCCACCTCAACGCATGGTATATGCATCTGCGTGAGCTTGTTCCTTCCTGCCTCTGTCGCAGCCAGCTCGAGGAACTTGTTCGTCTCCAGCCAGCTTCCGATGCCGACCGCCATGTATGTGCTTGGATCGAAGGTGCCGAGCACCCTGCCGGAAAGCACGCCCGTGCCGGTGATGTCCTCGATGCTTGCCCAGTAGCCGACGGCATTGCCTTCGAACTTTTTGTCGGCCCACGGGCCGCCGGAAATAAGAACACCAAGATCATTGGTCGTGGAGGCCGCACCTTTAACCTCAAACTGCCAATCACTTGTACCGCCGGACGGGTCATAATAGGAACCATAGAATTTTCCCGCCCATAGACCGGCGTTAGGCACATCGGATATCCAGAAGCTCTCCGCCCATTTTTGGTCGATCGCCGCCGGGGTTATGTATCCCGAGCCGCCGAAGTTGCCTCCGCTCGTCGCAATATCGTAATAAAAGATATGGCTGTATATGCTGGAGGTAAGGTTCGCCGGCGCGATGGAA
>JAKQBZ010000019.1 GCA_029559435.1 Deltaproteobacteria bacterium
GATCCTGTGCGGCTCGATCAGCTTTTTAAGATTCTTCACCATGTTCTCGGGGCCGCATGTGAAGATCTCCACGTTTTTACCATTCAATCCCTTCAGATGTTTGTTGAATAGCTGCACCACGTTTCCCTTGAACCCGTATGATCCGTCGAGTGTGGCGATAAAAGGATGGAAGCGCATCGCGTCCTTGAGGAGGGCGATCTCGTCTTTTGAGGAGCAGCCAAAGAAGATCGGCGCCTTATCCTGTAATTTTTTGATCAGGGCGTACATGCCCGCAAGGCCGATCCCTCCGGCAACAACAACAGGAGCAGCGCTCCTGTTCACCGTAAACCATCTGCCAAGCGGCCCAAGCGTTAAAACTGATGTGCCTTTTGGCGCATTGCTCAGTTGTTCCGTTCCCTTACCGACCACTTTGTACATGATGGTAAGGACGCGCTGCTGATATTCATAAATGCTAAAAGGCCTTCTGAGGAACACCTCTCCGCCAGGAATTTTCATCATTACAAACTGCCCCGGCCTTACCGCGCCCATGGACCTGGACAACCTTATTCTGAGCAGGCAGTACCCCGGCGCGATCTTTTTGTTTGAAAGTATCTTCCCTTCTATATCATCCATGTTTTACCAATAGCCAATAACCAAACACCAATAACCAAATAATACCCAATGACCGAATACCCAATAAAATCATATCGGAAATTCCAATTGGTTATTGAATATTGAGCATTGGTTATTAATTGGTGATTGATTATTGATGTTTGGTTATTCATACCTTTGCTTTCAGCGACATGTGCATCACGTATGCATCTTCGCCCGACTCACGATAGTACCCCTTTCTTTTGCCTATGACCGAGAAGCCAAGCGTCCTGTAAAGGCCCTGCGCGCCCCTGTTGCCTTCTCTTACCTCAAGAAAAAAATCCGTAATACCATCCTCCGAGCACTCTTCGATAATATAATTTACGAGATAAACGCCAAACCCCTTTCTTCTATGGGCGGGGTGTATGGCGATGTTCATAATGTGCGCCTCATCCTCAACAGAGTATAGCATAATATAGCCAATAACCCTGTTATCTTTTTCAAGTACGAGATTTTTTGCTATCGGCGAGCAGATGGTGTCTTCGAACATCCCCTTTGTCCAGGGAGAGACAAAAGAGAGCCTTTCGATCGTGAGGACACCCTCGAGGTCTGTCCTGACCATTGTCCTTACGGTAACGAATCCAAGACGTGTCTCCGCGCTTTTTCCCAACCCTCAACCCCTGCTGATAGCCAGCGCCCTTTCAAACTCTTCTTTTGTATTAATATTTGTGAATACGGAAACCCCGTTACAAAAAAACAGGGGAGACCCTTCGACAGCTTTGACCGAGAGGTAAGGGAATATGTCCCTTACCTTGTACCTCCCCCTCTCAATCAAGGTAAGCATATAGGAAATACAGGACCTGTTGTAGATCGCGTGGAGGGGCTCATACCCCTTTTCTGTTCTTGGTATGATGATATCCTCGCCGGCGATATTGTTCAGCATGTGTTCTATCGCCCCTCCTGACAGAAAAGGCATATCGCAGGCGAGGGCAAAGACATAATCTGCGCCGGTATGAATGAGGGCGGAGACAATACCGGCCAAGGGGCTCCGCACAGAGACAACATCTTTTATGATAGGTATGCTCATGCCGGGCAAGATCGCGTGATCGCTGGAGACAACAACAATATGGTCAAAGGCCCTCTGCGCCACATCATATACTCTTCGTATCAACGGTTCACTATCGAGAACAAGGGTGGCCTTGTCCCTTCCTATCCGAGTGCTTTTACCGCCTGCGAGGATGGCGCTTACAACATTTGCCATAGAGACTTTTATCACCTTTTCCAACAAGAGTAAAGAGCGCTTTACGCGACGTTGTACATTTTTTCACTTGACAAAACGTCCTTATCATGAAAATATGTATGCCACACTGCTTTTTGTCATGTCATGCACACACAGAAATAAATAGCCGTTTTTTTTAGGAGGTATTATGGGAGGACTGCTTTGGATCATAGAAAAATTAAGCAGGATAATGAATGGAATTGCGGCTTGTTCGTTGACGTTCATCATGCTCCTCACTGTGGCTGATGTTGCCCTCAGATATTTCGGACATCCTATCATTGGCACCTTTGAGATTGTTGGTTTTGGCGGGGCTGTTGCGATCGGCTTCGGCATGCCGCTGACATCGTGGCTTCGGGGACATATCTTTGTGGATTTCTTTATTCAGAAATTCCCACGGGTCCCACAGGCCGTGGTCAATATTGTAACAAGGCTTGTCTGCATAGTGCTTTTCGTACTCATAGGCTGGAATCTTTTTGTTTACGCCGGCGACCTTTACAGGTCAGGGGAAGTGTCCCTTACGCGGCAGATCCCGTTCTATCCTATTGCCTATGGAATAGGCGTGTGCTGCTTCCTGCAGTGCCTTGTCTTGATTGCCGATATCGTCAAGATCTTTGGAGGACAATATGAATGAAGTTACTATAGGTATAATAGGATTATTGGTTGTCCTGGTACTTTTTTTAACCGGTATCGAACTTGCCTTTGCAATGATCCTGATAGGTTTTCTTGGCTTCGGTTACCTCATATCCTGGGGCGCAGCATTCAATCTTCTGGCAAAAGACTTCTATGATGTCCTGAACTCATATGGGTTCACCGTCATCCCCCTCTTCGTCTTAATGGGCCAGGTGGCCTTCAACTCCGGCATAGCGAAGCGGCTCTTCGATACCTCCTATAAATTTATCGGCCACATCCCGGGCGGGCTCGCCATGGCAACCGTTGCCGGCGCAACGGCATTCAAATCCATCTGCGGTTCTTCGCCTGCCACAGCAGCGACCTTTGCAAGCGTCGCAGTGCCCGAGATGGACCGTTACGGGTATGACAAGAGGCTTTCAACGGGCATCGTCGCAACCGTCGGGACCCTTGGGATCCTGCTTCCGCCGAGCGTTACCCTGATCATCTACGGCATCATTACTGACCAGTCCATCGGGAGGCTGTTTTTGGCAGGGATCTTCCCCGGCCTTCTTATCGCCCTCTTTTTTGTCGGCATTATATACGGCTGGTGCAAAATAAATCCCGCAGTCGGACCAAAAGGTGAACGATCAACGTGGGGCCAAAGGATCAGGGCGATCCCCGAGGTCATGTGGGTTATCCTTATCTTCTTTCTCGTCATCGGCGGCATTCTGCAAGGGATATTCACACCTACTGAGGCGGGCAGCGTAGGGACGTTCCTTGTCCTTCTCCTCACTTTCATAAGGAGAGACCTTAACATAAAGGGTTATATTAAATCCGTCGTTGAATCCATAAGGACCGCCTGCATGGTTCTCCTGCTCATAGCAGGCTCGACGGTGCTCGGCCACTTCATTGCCGTAACAAAGATCCCCATGATAACTGCCGACTGGATCGTCGGCCTGCAGATGCCTTCCTGGATAATACTTTTCTTTATCGCAATGATCTATCTTATTGGCGGTTCCTTTATTGACGACCTCGCATTCATGATCCTCGCCACCCCGATCTTCTATCCTGCCATCATAAAGCTCGGGTATAACCCAATGTGGTTCGGTATCCTGATAGGCATCACCGTAATGATCGGCGTTGTCGTGCCGCCGATGGCCATATGCGTCTTTGTCGTTAAGCAGATAACAAAGACGCCTTTTGGGGTGGTTTACGCAGGAGTGTACCCATTCCTGATAAGCCTTATTGTCGGGGGTATTCTTGTCTTTATATTTCCCGGACTTGCGACATGGCTGCCGGGATGGCTGATGCCTGGGTAAACAAGACCGTAAGGCGTGAGGCGTTAGGCGTAAACGACCTCAAGCCATTGTGAATATTTAAAAAGGGCCACCTGAAAAGGAGGCCCTTTTTTATTTATGGATCGGGAGGTACGGGGCTTGTGTTTGGATCGTAAAGGGTGTACAATTTTTTTAGTCAATAAGCCAGGGAGTATCTGGAGCGAATTGATACGCAAGGAGGGGGTCATGTCTACAAAGGAAAGATATGGAAATAGCCGTGTTGCCGGGTTGATGCTTTGCTGCTTCCTGGTTGTTTTTGCTGCGGCTTCCGTTAATGCACAGCAGGTCCTGCCGCGGCCCGAACTGCCTTTTGGCGGGGGGATCAACCGCAACGCGAGCGAGTCGCAGGAGTGGTGGCCTCCCCGGGTGGAACCTCCGAAGGGCGTGCCCAATATTCTTCTCATTATGACCGATGATGTAGGGTTCGGCGCCAGCAGCACTTTTGGGGGCCCCGTTCCGACGCCTACCCTTGACCGCCTTGCGCATAACGGTCTGCGGTATAACATGTTCCATACTACCGCACTGTGCTCGCCAACGCGGGCGGCCCTCATCACGGGACGTAACCACCATACAGCACATACCGGCGTCATTATGGAGTTTGCCACGGGCTATCCTGGCTATGACTCTCTGATGGGAAAAGATACGGCAACCATCGGGGAGATCCTTCGACAGAACGGGTATAATACGGCATGGTTCGGAAAGAACCACAACGTCCCATCCTGGCAGCATAGCCTCGCGGGACCATTCGATCTATGGCCGACCAATCTTGGTTTTGAATACTTCTACGGCTTTATCGGCGGCGATACGAACCAGTGGGAGCCCGCGCTCTATGAGGGCACGAAGCCTATCGAGCCTTACATGGGTAATCCAAACTACATCCTGAATGAGGACCTCGCTGATAAGGCGATATCGTGGATCAGGCAGCAGAAGGCCATAGCACCGGACAAACCCTTCTTCGTCTATTTCACGCCCGGTGCCACCCATGCGCCCCACCACGTTCCCAAGGAATGGATCGCGAAACATAAAGGGCGCTTCGATCGCGGCTGGGATAAGCAGCGGGAGATGACCTGGCAGAAACAGAAGGAGATAGGGGTTATCCCTGCCAACGCAAAACTGACCCCTCGACCTGATGTCATCCCCGGCTGGGACTCGCTGTCAGCCGACGAGAAAAGGCTTTCCGCCCGCATGATGGAGGTATATGCTGCATTCCTTGAACATACAGATCACAACATAGGCCGCGTCATCAGCGCCATCGAGGAGATCGGCGTGCTTGACAATACCCTCATCATATATATCCAGGGCGACAACGGGGCAAGCGCGGAGGGGACGCATCACGGCACGATCAACGAGCTTCGCTCCCTTACCATGCCCCCGCAGCTGCAGGAGGGCATGAAAGAGATGCTTTCCCACATCGACACCATAGGCAGCGATAAACATTACAACCACTACCCCGTTGGCTGGGCGCATGCCATGGATACCCCTTTCCAGTGGACCAAACAGGTCGCCTCCCACTTCGGGGGGACCAGGAACAACCTTGTGATCTCATGGCCCGGGCATATCAAGGACAAGGGCGGCCTGAGAGAACAGTTCCACCATGTTATTGATGTTGTTCCTACGATCCTTGATGTGGCAGGGCTGCCCGCACCGGTCATGGTCAACGGCGTGCCCCAGAAACCCATCGAAGGCGTGAGCATGGCATACACTTTTGACAAGAAGAACACGAATGCACTGTCTCAACGGAAGACGCAATATTTTGAGATGTTCGCGAACCGTGCCCTCTATCACGATGGCTGGATCGCATCGACAACGCCCAAGCGCCTTCCCTGGGATATGCTGAAACCTACCTCTAAAAATCCTGCCGATGACTACACGTGGGAGCTTTATAATCTGAAAGAAGATTTCAGCCAGGTAAATGACCTCTCAAAACAGTACCCTCAGAAGCTGAAGGCGCTTCAGGATCTTTTCTGGATCGAGGCAGCGAAATATAATGTGCTGCCCCTTGACGACAGTTTTATCCGCGGGCCCGGCAAGCTTTTGGCGAGCCTCGCGGGAGGGCGCACCAGGTTTATCTTTCCCGACGGCGTGACGCGCCTGCCGGAGCCGAATGCCCCTGATATACGGAACAAATCATTTAGCATTACCGCTGATGTGGAGATACCAAAAGGCGGTGCAGAAGGTGTTCTCGTAACGACAGGCGGGCGCTTCGGCGGCTACGCGCTCTATGTGAAGGCCGGCAGGCCCGTCTTTTTCTACAACTCGCTTACTGTCGAAAAGGTACGCTGGGCCGGCAGCAAGAGGCTTGCGCCAGGCAGGCACTCAATAGCCTTTGATTTTACCTACGACGGCGGCGGCAAAGGCAGAGGAGGTGCGGGCAGGCTTATCGTCGACGGCAAAGCTGTAGATGAAAAGAGGATCAGGGTAACCGTGCCGTCGCTCTTTTCGATCGACGAGAGCTTTGACGTAGGCTCTGATACCGGGACGCCTGTCTCCGATGAGTACGCGGTGCCCTTCAGGTTTACGGGAAGGCTGCACCAGGTGACGATCGACATAAAGCCAGACGCGCAGCCGCCCCGCGCTGCTGCCGACCCGGTGCAGATGAAGCTAAAGCTGAGGGAATAATGTAGCACACAGTATATCGTAATTCGTATATCGAAGCGCAAGGCGAATTCGATAAAAGCGTAAGCCCTTTGATATTTTATACTGGAACATTTGGATTTGTTCAGTGCTTCGATATTCGGATTTAGGATTTGCCACGAGCTATGTGTTGATGTGAGACAACCTTCCCTGTTCGTGCTATAATATCACGGTAAAGAAAAGGGAAAGCAATGAGAAGGAGGCGGTACTCACAGAGGGGCGCGGGCCCGAAGAAGAAAGAGAGCGATAAGTCCGTCGAAGAGATCGTGCGGGAGTTGAAAGAGATCGGGGCATCGAAGAGCGATTACAGGGAGCAGTCCCTGCGGATCCACGGCCTTATCTGTGCAAAATGCGCCAGGGAATTCGATTATAAGGACAGGCACCTCCTTACCGTTCACCACAAGGACGGGAATCATAATAACAACCCCCCGGACGGCTCCAACTGGGAGAACCTTTGTGTCTACTGTCACGACGACGAACACAGCAGGGGGCTGCTTGGAGATTATTTCAGCCAGGATAGTTAATGCCGGATCTCCAATTATAATGGGCGTGGTGCCGGGCTATTCCCCGCAAAGACATTCATGATGTATGTGGATTAAATCCTAATATCGAAGCACGAAGCACTAAACAATATCAAAATCCAAATATCAAATGTTCCAAACAAAACCCTCACAACACGCTTTGAATCCGGATGATTCCCCGCTGCTTGCGGCGGGGCAGTGCATTTTTGAACATTCGAATTTGTTTAGAGTTTCGATATTAGGATTTCCCATGGGCTGTCAGCCATGAGCTATGAGCTGCCTTGATCCCCGATCCAGCAGTGGAGGCAGAGCTTCTCACGGGGAAGCCCTATCGCTTCGACCATGTCGTCGATCCGCTGATACCGGAGCGTTGTAACATCAAGCTCTTTTGCGATCCAATCCACCATCTTCCGGTACTTCTCTGACCGGTCATCAAGATAGTCCCAGATATCGTCCGTATCACTTCCTTCCAGTGCCCGTATGGCGCGCCGGGCAGCCAGCTCGTCGATGGAGCGCGTGGAGAGGGCAAATTTACAGGGAAACATCAGCGGCGGGCAGGCCGGGCGAACATGGACCTCCCTGGCACCCGATTCCCATAGTTTCTTCAGGGTATAATTCTTAAGCTGCGTTCCGCGCACGATGGAATCCTCGCAGAGGACTATCCGGTTCCCGGCAATGATGTCCTTGACCGCAATGAGCTTCATCTTTGCCACAAGGTCGCGGATCTCCTGTGAAGGCGGCGTATAGCTCCTTCCGTAGCCTGGGGTATATTTGACGAGCGGCCGCCGGAAGGGGATCCCCGACTGCATAGCATACCCGACGGCATGGCCGACCCCCGAATCGGGCACCCCGGCTACAAGATCGGCCTCCACTTCATCGCTCTTCGCAAGAAAACTCCCGGATCGCTCACGGACAAGCTCAACATTGATCCCTTCGTAGCTTGAAGCGGGATATCCTGTGTAGATCCAGAGGAAGGAGCAGATCTGGTTGCTTGCCTTTCCTGCAAGCTGTCCTTCCAATCCACGCTTTCCTATGCGAACGATCTCGCCGGGTTCAAGATACTTTATGATCCGGTAGCCAAGGTTAAGAAATGAGCATGTTTCCGTGGCGACCACGTAATCCCCATCCCTTTCCCCGACAACGAGCGGCATCCGGCCAAGGCGGTCCCTGACCGCATAGATCCCGTCCTCTTTCATGAGGAGCGTGGAGGCTGAACCGGTTATCCGGTCATAGAGGCCTTCAATACCGTCAATGAGCGTTTTTCCCTGATTGATCAATTTGGCTATGAGCTCAACGGAATTGACCCCACCGCTTGACATCTCGCCGAAGGTCTCGCCCTGTTCAAGGAGCTCTTCCGCCAGTTCGTTCGTATTATCCACGAGCCCCGCCGATACGACGGCAAAGGTTCCGAATTTTGAACCGATGATGAGCGGTTGGGCATCCCGGTCGCTTATGACGCCTATGCCCAGATTTCCTTCCATCTCTTTATAATCTTCGTAGAATTTCGATTTGAACTGGGACTTGCTGATGTCATGGATAGACCTGTGGAAACGCTCTCCAAGGACAGCCATTCCGCCGTACTCTGTCCCCATGTGGGAATGGTAGTCTGTGCCGTAAAGGAGCTCGCTTGCACAGTTTTTTTTCGATACAATGCCAAAAATGCCGCTCATGGATCCTCCTTAGATGTTGAGATGTCTGATCGTTCGCAGGGGAAAAAGGGGTCAGACGATGATATGATACAACCTCTCCGCAATTTTCTCCAGCATTATTATAGAACAAAACCATTTATTGAAAAGTTTTAACCGCCCTTTACCACGATAAAAAATGTACGAGAATTTTTTCTTGACTTTATATGCAAAGTATTGTTATAAACTGTAAGACATTATCAGCGATAACTATGAACATCAGCACTGCAATAGAGGAAAGGGCCCCGGGCAGACTCTGTGTACTCAGAGACAGCATCCCGCAGCAGAAGAGCGGTAAGGTACTTCAGGGAAAGGCTATCGGTTTTGACCTTAAGCATACAGAATGCAAGGTGATGGCATTCGACATCCCGAGTTCGGCAGGGCTCAGCGTGACAGGAGACGGCAATGAATGCCCTGCTGCGACAGCGGCTCAGGCAGGGCCTGTTTATGTAAGCTCCCGCCATGTAGCCGGCCAGTATGAGATCGACAAGGCATCCCTCCAAATACCGCAGATCGTCATCGATAAATACAGACGGGCAAAAGGATACACTGGGTCGGCTGCAAGCACCCTCCAGATATACGCTTAACAAATCCTTGTCTGACAAATTGAGCATCTCATTTCTTGACAAAAGTGTCATATATCATTAATTTATTTTATGAAGGCCGGTATTGAGCCATGGACATTCTAACAGAACGACAAAACAGGATCCTTGAGCTTATTATGGACAACTACATAAACGCTGCCGAACCGATAGGTTCGAGGACGATATCAAAGAGAATGAAGAACAAGGTAAGCTCTGCGACGATAAGGAATATAATGAGCGATCTTGAGGAGCTCGGTTTTCTTTATAAGCCCCATGCAGTGGCGGGGCGCGTACCGACGCACAAGGCCTTCAGATATTACGTAAATAGCCTGTCGTCGCTGATGGTTCCCGGCAAAAAGGAGCTGAAGGTCCTGGAAT
Source organism: Deltaproteobacteria bacterium (assembly GCA_029559435.1). Lineage (GTDB taxonomy): Bacteria > Desulfobacterota > Syntrophorhabdia > Syntrophorhabdales > Syntrophorhabdaceae > UBA5609. The sequence goes on from JAKQBZ010000019.1 coordinate 9,598, forward strand.
CGCTTGCCCGGCCCCGCTACTCCTACGTTGAGGAGATTATGGAAGATGCATCGAAGACGCTTGCGTCCATATCGCAATATACAAGCATAGTAATTGAGCCAAAAGTGAACACGATGCTCTTTAAAGAGGTTGAATTCGTCAAATTATCAAAGTATACGATCCTTGTTGTTTTTATAACTTCTTCCGGTATGGTCCATAAGAGGATCGTGCATACCGATGAGGAGCTGGGCATTAATGTTCTGAACGAGATGAAATGGTATATGAACGAAAAGTTCAGCGGAGTTCCTTTCTACGTCCTGCGGGACGGCATACTGGGCGACGTGAGGCAGGATAAAGAGATCTTCAACAACCTCTGCGCGAAGATCCGGGATACCCTTGACGCGATCATTGATGAAAAGAGCAAGCGGGAAGTTTACATAGAAGGGACGTCTAAAATGATAGGCGTACCGGAATTTTCTGACCTCGAAAGATTAAAAGAGCTTTTTCAGACGCTGGAGAAGAAAGAAAAACTGATCACTTTGCTGGACAGCTGCCTCCGGGAGGATGGCATAAGCATTATCATGGGGCACGAGAACGATATGAAAGAAATGCGCGGGATGAGCATCATCTCCTCGCCCTACCAGGTCGGCGAAGACAGCTACGGCTTCCTCGGCGTGATAGGCCCGATCAGGATGAATTATTCAAGAATAATACCGATCGTCAATTATACTGCGAAGACGGTCACCGATATCTTAAGAATGATGTAAGGGAGCAACATGGAAGAAAAGGAAAAGAGAAATACCGGCGAAGCGACTGCAGAAAAAGAAGAAGGGCAGGAGATCGCCAGGCACGAAGAACATAAGAAGAAAAAGAAGAAGGATGATGGAGCGGAGGAGTCGAAGAGGGCGCTTGCGGAGAAGGACGAGATTATAAAGTCGCTTCAGGAAAAGATCCTCTACCTTCAGGCCGAGTTTGAAAATTACAAGAAGCTCAAAATAAAAGAAAAGCAGGATACATTGAAATTTGGCAACGAGGTCCTGATGAAGGAATTGCTGCCTGTGCTGGACAACCTCGAGATGGCCCTGGACCATGCGGCAAAAACGGAAGATTACAAAGGGATCTACGATGGGGTCAAGATAACCTTCAACGAATTTCTCAAGGTGCTTGAGAAGGCAGGCGTTACCAGGATCGAAGCAGTCGGCAAGAAATTCGACCCCAATCTCCACGAAGCCTTTTACCAGGAAGAGAAAGAGGACGTGGAGCCTGATACCGTCTTATCAGAGTTTCAAAAAGGCTACCTGCTGAACAACAGATTGATGAGGCCCTCCAGGGTGGTTGTTTCCAAAAAACCGGAAATCCAGTAATATACGGTTGACCAATGCGGACAGAATACCGAGACTACCATGAAATCCTGAACGTTTCAAAGAACGCCACAGACGAGGAGATAAAAAAGGCCTACCGGAAGCTTGCGCTCCAATACCACCCGGACAGAAATCCCGGCAATAAAGAAGCCGAAGAGATGTTCAAGAAGATCAGCGAGGCATATGCTGTACTCAGCGATCCTGAGAAGCGATACCGGTATGAAAGGTTCGGCACTGCTGACGATGCCGGCTCTATCTTCGATTTTGGCTTCAGGGGCAATTTCGACACTGTTTTTAACGACCTTTTCAGTGATTTTTTCGGCTCCCCCAGGCAGAGGGAAAGGAAAGGGCAGGATCTGCGCTACAATCTTGCCATAGAGTTCGAAGAGGCAGTGTTCGGTATTGAAAAGGAGATAGAGATACCGAAAGAAGAAAAATGCCCGGCCTGCGGCGGATCCCGGATAGAGCCGGGGCACCGGCCCGTAACCTGCAAGCACTGCGGAGGAAGAGGGCAGGTCAGGCAGAGCCACGGGTTTTTTACGATAAACAGGACCTGCGAATATTGCAACGGTGACGGCCACATCATCAAAGACCCTTGCAAGACCTGCAAAGGTAAAGGAAGCATCAGGACAAAGAAGAAGATTAAGGTCAAGATCCCGCCCGGCGTCGACACCGGCATGAGGCTGAAGCTGCGGGGAGAAGGGATGCAGCAGTTTGGCGACACTGCCCCGGGCGACCTGTACGTGGTTCTTGAGGTAAAGGAACACCAGATCTTCGAACGCGCAGGCGACGATATTACTGTTCAGGTTGATGCCAGCTTCCCGCTTTTGTGTCTCGGAGGGGAATTCACGGTGCCTACCATAGAGGGCGAAACGGCCATCACGATACCGCCCGGCACGCAGCCCGGAAAGGTCTTCCGGATCAAGGGGCTTGGCGTTACCAAGTCAAACGGGTACGGAAGGGGCGATCAGCTCGTCTACCTCAACGTGGTTATCCCTTCAAAACTGAGCGAAAGGCAGCGCCTCCTCATGGAAGAGCTCGCGAAGGAGCTGAACGATGAGAGCGGGAAAACGCGTAAAGGGTTCAAAGAGAAGTTTATGGAATTCTTTGAGTAAACAACAATACAGACAATAACCAATAACCAATATTCAATCACCAAACAAAGACTTGCCGGCATCGTTTTCCGTTTGGGTATTTGATCATTGGTTATTGGTTATTCTTTTTTTGAGCTATGAGCTTTCCTTCCCTATATTCTCCGCCATCAGCTTCGCGATCGTTTTAGAAAATGCTGCGGGATCTTTTGGTTTTGACCCTTCAAGAATAAGGGCCTGATCGTAAAGGAGCTTTATGAAATCAGGGAGCGTGTTGCTCTTCGCATCTTTTTCGAAGACCGCCTTCATCGCGGCAAAAAGCGGGTGAGAGGGGTTGATCTCGAGGATCCGCTTTTTCAAAGGAACCTCCTGGCCCATAGCCTTGAGAAGTTTTTCCACCTGCGGGTCCAGGTCCCCTTCATCGGCAACAAGGCAGCAGGCCGAATCTGTTAAGCGGCCGGAGAGCCTTACGTCCTTTACATCGTCTTTCAACGTATCTTTCATGAGATCCATCAGCTCAGCATATTGTTTTTTTGCCGTCTCTTTTTCTGTTTTATCTGTTTTATCGAGGTCGATATCCCCTTTTGTGATGGACTTCAGCCTTTTACCTTTATATTCGAAGCCGCTCAGGACGAGATCGTCGATATCATCGAGCATGACCAGGACCTCGTAGCCCTTGCCCCTGAATGTCTCGAGGTAGGGTGAATGCAGGGCCTCTGCGAGGGATGTCCCGGTGATGTAGTATATCGCCTCCTGCTGTGCCTCCATGTCATTGATGTAATCGTCGAGAGACCTCAGGACACCCTCTTCGGTTTTCGTTGAAGGGAAAAGGAAAAGGTCTGCTATGGCCTCTCTCCGTGTAAAATCATAATGGAGCCCCTCTTTAAGGACCCTGCCGAACTCGTTGTAAACCTTTATATAGTCTCCATATTGCTCCTTTTTCATGTCGCCGAGCGTATCGAGAACCTTTTTTGTTATGTTTGTGCGTATGATCTCAACCTGCCTGTTGTGCTGGAGGATCTCCCTGGAAACGTTGAGGGGAAGGTCTGCTGAGTCTACCACCCCTTTTACGAAGCGGAGATAGTGCGGAATGAGCTCCTCGCAGTGGTCCATGATCTGAACGCGCTTTACGTAAAGCGTGGGGCCTATTTTATAGTCCCTGAAGAGGATATCGTATGGCGCATGCGAGGGGATATAGAGGAGCGCTGTAAACTCCGAGGTGCCCTCTGCCTTGTAATGGATGACCTTTGCAGGGTTGGCGGAATCGTGCGATATATGCTGGTAGAATTGGTTATATTCCTCTTCCGGTACTTCTGACCGATCCCTGAGCCAGATGGCCTTCATCGAGTTAAGGGTCTCTTCTTCCTTTATTGTGACCTTCTCGCCTTTTTTTAGCGCGCTGTCCTGTTCTTTTTCGACATCCATGACTATCGGGTGCTCAATAAAATCAGAGTATTTCTTGATGATGCTCCTGATCTGCCATTCATCAAGATACTTCTTCTCTTCTTCCCTGATCTCAAGGATGACATCGGTGCCTCTCCGCTCTTTTTCCACATCCTCGACCGTGAACGATCCGTCCCCGGTTGATTCCCACTTTACGCCGCCTGCGCCCTGCTGCCCTGCCCTTCTTGAAAAAACGGTGATCTTGTCGGCGACCATGAAAGAGGAGTAGAAGCCCACCCCAAACTGCCCGATGAGCTCGGGATTATCCTTTATTGCCTTGCTCTGAAGGGCTGCGAGAAATTCTTTTGTCCCTGAATGGGCGATGGTTCCAAGGGCCTCAACGATCTCTTCCTTCGTCATGCCGATACCGTTATCGCTTATCGTCAGCGTACCCCTGCCCCTGTCGGCGGTGATCTTTATCTTCCACCCACTTTCATTCTCGAGGACAGCGCTGTTTGTCAGGGATTCGTAACGTGCGCGGTCGATCGCGTCGGAGGCGTTCGAGATAAGCTCTCTGAGAAATACCTCCTTATGTGAATAAAGGGAGTGGATCATGAGATCAAGCAATTGCTGGACTTCTGTCTTAAATTCTAATCTCTCAAGGCTCATAGTCGTTGCACCTCAAACAATTTTTATGAGAATACACATGGAACAGCCGTGCATCATGTGCTTATGTTTTTCAATAACATTAAGACAGCTTACCCTCTAAGTCAACCTCGGCCGGCCCTAAATAACATTTCAGCGTTTATATTGAGACCAGTTCCATGCTATAATGGGTAACAACACATATGAAGATCATCCCGAAGAAACTTCAGCAAATACTCATTATAATTATTATTATCATAGCCATCGGCACTGTTGGTTTTAAGGTCATCGGCGGAGAAAGCAAGAGCTTCCTCGATGCCCTTTACATGACGGCCATAACGATTACTACGGTCGGCTATGGGGATGTTATCGGCCTCGATGATAAGCCGTACGGCAAGCTCTTTACGGTCATTTTCGTATTTATCGGCGCGGGCGCCATCGCCTACCTCTTCACGACGCTGGCCGCGTATATCATCGAGGGGGAACTGAGAAAGGTCTTCAGGAGGAGAACCATGGAGAAACGCATAGCGAAGATGAAAGACCACTATATCATATGCGGCATAGGGATGGTGGGACTTTATGTTACCCATGAGCTGTTCATTACGAAGCGGCCGCTTGTCGCCATAGATACCGATGAATCAAAACAGGAGCTGCTGAAGCTGCACGATCTGAACGTTGACCTCCTTGTAGACGATGCCACGGAGAACGAGGTCCTCTGGCAGGCCATGGTCGAAAAGGCGCACGGCCTCTTTGCCACGACGGATTCCGACAACGACAACATCGTAATTGTTCTCACCGCCCGGCAGCTGAACCCCAGCCTGAGGATCGTTGCGCGGTGCAATGACACGAAGAACACCGATAAGCTGCGGAGGGCAGGGGCAGACAATGTTGTTGCGCTCAACTTTATCGGGGGATTAAGGATGGCGTCAGAGATGATAAGGCCTCACGTGACATCTTTCCTTGACATGATGCTCCGGGACAAGGAATCGCCGATACGCGTTGAGGAGGTCCATATCACCAAAAATTCGCCCTATCTCGGAAAGCCGGTAAAGGAGATAGACTTTAAGATGATAGGCAACATCATGGTGATCTCAGCGCGCAGGTCGAACGGGGAATGGATATACAATCCTTACCCCGATACGGTCATCGAAAAAGATATGAAACTTATCGTTATCGCGACACCGGAAGAGAAGGAGATCCTGCGGTGCCATGTTTGCGGTGAATCGTAATAAGGAAAACTACTCGCATGAAGATAGCCATTTCAGGAAAGGGAGGGGTGGGAAAGACGACGCTGGCAGGCGTGATGGCGAGGATCCTCGGGGAAAGAGGGTGCAAAGTGATCGCCATTGACGCCGACCCGGATTCGAACCTCGCAAGCGCCATCGGCATCAGCGAAGAACAGATGAAGACCCTTCAACCCCTGGCGCAGATGAAGGAGTTCATAGAGGAGAGGACAGGGGCGAAGAAGGGGACATACGGGGCGTTCTTCCAGCTGAACCCGAGGGTCGATGATATACCTGAAACGTATTCTGTGGAGAAGGATGGCGTAAGGCTGATACTGCTGGGCAACATCCCCCAGGGGGGAGGAGGTTGTTTCTGCGCGGAGAACGCGCTCCTTCGAAGCCTCATGGCCTATGTGATGATCGAGAGGGACGAGTACGTTATCGTCGACATGGAGGCCGGGCTTGAACATCTCGGAAGAGGGACAACGGAATATATGGATGCGCTGATCGTCGTCGTTGAGCCGGGACGCAGGAGCTTTCAAACCGCTTACCAGGTCAAAAGGCTGTCGGAGGACCTGAACATTAAACGGGTCTATATCGTCGGGAACAAGATAATGGATCAGGCCGACAGATCGCTGATCAGGGAAAGCCTGAAGGACCTCGCGTACCTTGGCGACATCGGGTACAACGAGAAGGTGGCGGAGGCCGATAAAAAAGGCCTATCTCCCTACGATACGGACTTAAGGATAAAAGCAGAGGTGGAACAGATCCTTTACGCCCTTGAGCAAGAGGTGAAATGAGGAAAGTCCTCTCTTCACTGAATCTCCTGTTTACCACCATGTTCCTTTCTATTGTTGCGCTCATCATATCCCCCTTTGACGGCAAGGGCAAAGCGATTCACAGGATAGCGAGGCTCTGGGCATCTGCCCACATAAAGTTAGGCGGCATCAAGGTCGTGGCGAGCGGCTTAGACAAGATCACAGCCCCTCCGTATATCTTCATGTGCAACCACCAGAGCGCCCTTGATATATACGGCCTTCTTTTCTCTCTGCCGCTCTCCTTTAGATGGATAGCAAAGAGGCAGCTCTTCCTCATCCCCTTTTTCGGATGGGCGCTGAAGAGGGCGGGGCATATAAGCATTGACAGGGAGAACCCGCGGGAGGCGCTCAAGGCCATGGATGAGGCTGCCCGAAAGATAAGGGACGGGATGAACATCATTATCTTTCCGGAGGGCACAAGAAGCAGTGACGGAAGCCTGCTCCCTTTTAAAAAGGGAGGCTTCTCCCTCGCCCTGCGCGCCATGGTCCCCATTGTGCCCGTCGGCATTGTGGGCACAAGCACGCTCCAGCCAAAAGGCAGTTTCATTCCCGCAGAAAAAGGGGTAATATACATTCACGTAGGAGAACCCATACCTTTGGAGGGGATGGGCCGCTCGGCAAAAGGCGAGCTAATGAACAGCGTGAGGGCGAACATAGAGAGGCTCATGCAAAAAGGTGAAAGCAGTAATGCCTGACAGGCGATGATGAGAACGGGAAGGTTTGCCGCATGTCAACGGAACTGAAAAAAGAGATCATCGGAGTAGGCCTGCTGGGGGTCTTCATCTTTCTCTTTGTAAGCCTCGTCTCCTATCATCCCCTTGACCCGTCGTTTCACACCGCTGCCGGGGGGGCAACGAGGAACCTCTGCGGCAAGGCAGGCTCGTACATCGCCGACCTTCTGATCCAGGTGTTCGGGATGATGAGCTACGCCATTGCCGCCGTCGCCCTGTTTTTCGGATTGCTGTACCTGAAGAAGAAAGAGCCTCCGCATATACTGGTCTTCTCGGCAGGGCTGGTGCTGCTTTTTCTGGCGCTTACTTCTCTTTTTCAGATCGTTATCGGCAAGATACACCTGAGAGGTGTTCCTGTCGAATTCTCCGGCTTTCTCGGCTCTCTCCTCGAAAGGGCGCTGATGTACGCATTCAATTATTTCGGCAGCATCCTTATATCCGTCATTATTCTCCTCATCTCGATATTCCTGATCATCCAGGCACCGCTCCTGTCTATCCTTGAAGAGAGGCTTGCACGGAGGAAGGTCGTCGAGCGCAGGAGGGAGATCAAGGTAACGGAGGAGAAAAAGGAGGAACCGAAGGCGGAGAAAAAGGCCGCAGCCGTTCAGGAGACCTTCGAGTTCTTCAAGGAGATAGGGCCCTATAAGCTCCCGCCGACGTCATTGCTTGATCCTGTTGAGAGGAAAGAGGTGAAGGTTGACAAGGAGAGCATCCAGGCCAATGCAAGCATACTCGAGAAGAAATTGAAGGACTATGGGATTGACGGAAAGGTCACGGAGGTCAGGCCGGGCCCCGTAATCACCATGTACGAATTTGAGCCGGCGCCCGGTATCAAGGTGAGCAGGATCGCCAATCTTGCAGACGACCTTGCGATGGCCTTAAGCTCCGTATCGATACGGATCATCGCCCCCATACCCGGGAAGTCGGTGGTCGGCATAGAGATCCCCAACACGGTACGGCAGACGGTCTACCTGCGGGAGATCATCGAGTCGGATATGTTCGCCTCGTCACATTCACACCTCACGCTTGCCCTCGGCAAGACGATATCAGGGGAACCTTACGTTGCGGAACTTACAAAGATGCCACACCTGCTCGTTGCCGGCGCGACGGGCTCGGGGAAAAGCGTCTCCCTCAACAGCATGATATGCAGCATCCTCTTCAAGGCAACGCCCACGAACGTACGGTTTCTCATGATCGACCTGAAGATGCTCGAGCTGTCGTTCTACGAAGGCATACCCCACCTTCTCCTTCCCGTGGTGACGAACCCGAAGAACGCAAAAACGGCGCTCAGGTGGATGACCGATGAGATGGAGCGCCGGTACTCCATGATGGCCGAAAAGGGCGTGAGGAACATAGAGAAATACAACCAGAAGATGGTGAAGCAGGAGTCGGAGACGATCCCCTACATCGTTGTCGTTATCGATGAGCTCGCAGACCTCATGATGGTCTCGCCGAAGGAGGTCGAGGAATATATCGCGCGGCTGGCGCAGATGGCAAGGGCATCGGGCATCCACCTGATCCTTGCCACGCAGAGGCCTTCCGTGGACGTCCTGACGGGCATCATCAAGGCAAACTTCCCTGCGAGGATCTCCTGCAAGGTCTTTTCCAAGGTGGATTCGCGGACGATCCTCGATACCAACGGCGCAGAGAGCCTCCTCGGGTTCGGGGACCTGCTCTTTTTAAGCCCGGGCATCGGGAGGCTGCAGAGGCTCCACGGGCCTTTTGTCTCCGAGGGCGAGATACGGCGCATCGTTGAGTTTCTGAAACAGCAGGGGACCCCCACATACCACCAGGAGATACTGGAGGAAAAGGAAGAAGAGGATGGGGGGGAAGAGATGGATGATGAAAAATACCAGGAGGCGGTAGAGTTCGTCATGGCCAGAGGCGAGGCCTCCATCAGCATGATACAGAGAAGGTTCAGGATCGGCTACAACAGGGCTGCAAGGATCATAGAGCGCATGGAGGCAGAAGGGGTCGTCGGCCCGTCGGATGGAGTAAAGTCGAGAGAGGTGTTAAAAAGACCGTGATGAGTTCGGCGTTCGGCGTTCGGCGTAAGATCTTTGCATCTTCTAAAACCATTTATATGATCATTATACTTTCCTTTATGGTCATGAATCAGATTCTCATCAGTTTTTCCTGCGCTTCCGAACGCCCAACGCCGAACGCCCAACGCCGAACGAACTCTTCTTCCCCTTTCGACGGCTTGAAGAAGACCTATTCGGGGGTGAATTCGCTGGAGGCGGCATTTCACCAGAAGATATTTATTGCGAGCCTGAAAAAGGACAGGACATTCGAGGGGGATTTTTATTATAAACGTCATAAGGGGTTTTTATGGAAGTACAGGGCGCCGAAGGTGAAGTTCTTTCTTTATGACGGGCAATACATGTGGCAGGGAGAGGATGAGAAGCCCTTTGTCGTAAAAGAGAGGATAAGGAAGGAGAAGACGACAGGCACGTTCCTCGACCTTATCGAAGACATAGCGAGGATGGACGAGCTTTTCACGTTAAAGCAGCAGTCAATCGTTGGCAGCCTTGAAGTGCTGGAGATCGTGCCGAAGAAGGACAGCACGGTGAACGCGGCAAAGGTCTGGATCGATAAACAAAATATTGTGCGGAAGATCGAGATCCATGAATTCACCGGCAACGTCAATACGATAGAATTTTCCGAAGTGAAGATCAACCGGGGCGTCGACGATGCGCGATTCATATACAGGCAGGAAAAGGGCAAGGAGATCGTGGAAAGATAATGGCGCTGCATAAGGACGAGGCGATAGTACTTTTCAAGAGGTCCTACGGGGAATCGGACAAGATAATAAGACTCTTCACGCTGTCGTCAGGGAAGGTTGCCGCCATCGCCAAAGGTGCGAATAAAAGCCAGAAGAGGTTTGCAAATACCCTTGAACCCTTCAACCGCATCAGGGTTGAATACTTTGAGAAATATGGAAGAGGAATGGTGAGGATCGAGAATGCCGACATTATCGAGACGAACAGCGGCATCGAGACGAGCCTGAAGAAGGCCTGCACAGCGGGTTTTTTCGTGGAGTTCGTCGACAGGCTGACGAAGGAGAGGGAGCGGCACGAGGACCTTTTCAACGTATTGGCGGAGATACTCCAGGGCATCAGGGGCGCCGAATTCACCTATGACGATATACTCCATTATCAGCTCAGGATGCTTGGGATCCTCGGCTTCATGCCCAACTTCCACACCTGTGTCTATTGCGGGCAGGCTATGGCGGCAGATGAGAAGATATTCTTTTCCAGGGAAAGGGGCGGCATCCTTTGCCATAAGTGCGCACCATCGCTTCCCCACCAGGTCTGCGCTGAAGGCGTGATAGCGGGCATCGTATCCGTACAGCAGGCAAACGGCAACGTGGCAGGGTCTCAGGACGCCTGGGGGTGCGCAGAAAATGGACCCTCATATCTGGACAACGGCTTTGAGAGGGTTGCACAGGATATTATGGAGGGCTTCATGACCTTCCATCTTGATGTAGAGCTCAAATCGTACAGGATACTGAAGGGACTTATCGCATAAATCGCCCTCCAGCCATCAGCTATCAGCGAACAGCAGTATATCGTATTTCGTATATCGGACATCGAATAACCAAACAAAAGCCCTTCCGGTGTTTTTCCCGTTTGGGTATTCGGTCATTGGTTATTGGGTATTAATTGGTGATTGATGTTTGGTTATTGGTTATTTTTTCTTCAGGATGACGAATCCGCCCTGCCCGCCGGTTTCGTATCGTGTTGATTTTCTCAACTCTCCCATCAGATCGTCTCCGGGGTTGTCAACGATAATCACCATCCTCCCCCCCGGCTTCAGGTATGGCATGCCCCTTTTCACATATGCCTTTGTCGCCTCCGCGAGGGGATAGTTTTCTTCCCAGATATACTGGAGCGCAGGCTGGACAAAGATAAAATCGAAGGCACTGTTGAGGAGAAAGGGAAACTCCACATCAAAGTGAAAAAAGCCATTGTTTCGCGCCAGGGACATTGCGTCGGCGAACCAATCCTTTTTTGTAAGATTTTCCCAGGTAACATCGTCGCCGTCGAGGTTCGAGAGGATATCCTGGATCTTTTTGTTATCAACGGCCCTGCTGAAATACGTCGAGATGATAATATCCATGGCGCTCCGTATCCTCGCGCCGTAACGTTTCAGTTTTTTCTCAAGTTCTTCCCTGACCTGGACATCCTCCTTGATCCTGTCTGAAAGGGAGAAGTAAAGCCTGTACATCTCTTTGAAGTCCTTGATGAGGTCCTGGGGATTTTTGCTAAAAAGGCCCATCTGGTTTTTTGTATCAAAATAGGCTGCCATGTCCTCAATGGACATGCCGATAAGCGGGTTGCCGTATGTGAAATGCCCTGCCTCTGAGTTGAATCGGCCCCTGATCATGGTTCGCAGGATATCAAGGGCAAGATGTGAACGTTCTACGCCATAAAGGATGTTGTCAACGATGTACCGTTTGACCAATGTCTCGTCCTCCCATTCGGCGACAAAGGTGTTTTTTTCACGGTACGGAAGGACAAAGGCAAAATAGGCGAGACCTTCGATGAGGTCGCTGCTCAGGTTGCCGAAATTAGGGGTCATATCAAGTATCTTCAGCGCAAGAAGCTGCTCTTTTGTGGTATAAACGCTTTTTTCAGCAAGAAAGATGCCTTCGAGGTTTGCATTCCTTTGGTACCCTTTTTTATTGAAAAGAAAGGACGAGATATCTGATACATTATGTTCGTTGATCGCATCAAGCTGT
>JAKQBZ010000140.1 GCA_029559435.1 Deltaproteobacteria bacterium
CCTTTCTCACCGTATCCGGCGCAGGGAAGTTTTATGTTGACTTTGCCTTCACCGCAATGGGGAGAAAACCCACAGCGGCAGGCCGTGCCGTGATCTTCACCTCCTATCTCCTCGCAATGGCTTCCGGCTCCGGCGTAGCGAATACCGTCGCGATCGGCTCCGTCGCGTACCCGATGCTGCAAAAATCAGGCTATGACAAGAACAACGCAGGGGGCTTCCTCGCCGCAGGCGGCATGGGCGCGATCACGACCCCGCCGGTTATGGGTGCAGCGGCCTTCCTCATCGCCGAATTTTTGAGGATCAGCTACGTTGACGTTATCCTGCTGGCCCTCATACCTGCTGCCCTTTACTACTGGGGGCTCCTCCTCATGGTTGAGCTGGACGCGAAAAAATTTGCCTTGAAAGCGGTTGAGATAGAGAAAAAACACACACTGAAAGAACTGACAAAGATGTACTGGTATCATTTTCTCCCCCTTATCGCAATAGTGGCATTCCTTGTAAGGGGTTATACTCCACAGGTAGCCGTCTTCGCCGCAATTCTGACCTGCTTTTTTGCCTGCTTCATTCGGAGGGAGACGTGGTTCACATTGCCAAAGCTCATTGAGGCGCTTAAGCAGGGAGCCCTCACGGTCCTTAATGTCGCGGCGATCTGCGCGTCCGCAGGCATCATCGTAGGGATCGTCAGCCTCACCGGGCTCGGCCTGAAACTGTCTTCGATCATTATCAGCTATGCGGGGGGGAACCTTTTAGTTACAGCGCTGTTCACCGGCGTCCTCCTGTGGGTTATCGGCCTGGCAGTCCCGATCACCGCTACATACATTATCGCAGCCGTCATCGCGGCGCCGGCGCTTACGCAGCTCGGCGTTCCTGAATACGCCGCACATATGTTCATCTTTTATTATGCCCTTCTCTCCGAGGTGTCCCCTCCGACCGCCCTGTCTCCTTTTGCCGCGGCGGCGATCACCGGGGGCGACCCGTACAAAACAACGTTCATGGCATGGAAGTACACCATTACGGCCTTTCTCATGCCCTTTGTTTTTACCGTCCTCCCTGCGGGCCGGGCCCTCCTTCTTCACTGGGAAGGGATAGGAATTGCCGCCGGGATATGGACGATCATCGCTGCGTTCATCGGGATCGGAATGCTCGCCTCAGGCTGCTCGGGCTGGCTGTTAAAGAGGTCGAACATCCTGGAGCGGGTAATCATCATCATTGGCGCGCTGGCATTTGTCTACCCGTCCCGCATGGGAGATGTTGCCGGTTTTGTATGCCTCGCTCTCGTGATCTTCATGCAGAAGATGAGGAAAGGGGGAACGGGGCCAGTACAGACAGCGACCTGAGAAACCGTTCGGCGTTATACGTTCGGTGTTCGGCGAAAAAGCAGCTCATAGTTCATGGCTGATAGCTCATAGCAAAGCCAAGCACGAAATCGTAATTTCGAAATATAAAAACAAATCCTAAGCACGAATATCTAAATCCTAAACAAATTCAAATATCTAATGTTCA
>JAKQBZ010000052.1 GCA_029559435.1 Deltaproteobacteria bacterium
GATGAGGGGCTTTCGAGGGCTGTCCGCGAGGTATTCGTACGGCTTTACAATGAAGGGCTCATCTACAGGGACAACTATATCATCAACTGGTGCCCGCGGTGTAGGACTGCCCTTTCAGACCTTGAGGCCGAGCATGAAGAGACCAACGGGCATCTCTACCATATCCGGTATCCTCTGGCAGAAGGCAAAGGATACCTTACGGTTGCCACGACGAGGCCCGAGACCATGCTTGGCGATACAGCCGTCGCCGTAAACCCCGACGACGAACGATACGGAAAATACGTTGGAAAACAGGTCATACTTCCCATTATGGAGAAAAAGATCCCTGTTATCGGCGACAGCTATGTGGATACATCATTCGGTACGGGCGTGCTCAAGGTTACGCCTGCACACGACCTCAATGACTTCGAGATCATGAAGAGGCATCGCCTCGAGGTCGTCAAAGTCATCGACGACGACGGGAAGATGAACGAAAACGCTGTCCATTACAAAGGCACGGACAGGTTTGAATGCCGCGAAAAGATAGTCCGCGAGCTTGACGAGAAAGGCCTTCTTGAAAAGATCGAGCCCTATAACCTTGGCGTAGGAAAGTGTTACCGCTGCAAGACCATCGTGGAGCCATCGCTTTCGCTCCAGTGGTTCCTGAAAATGAAGCCCCTCGCACAGCCGGCGATCGAGGCGGTAAGGTCACACCGGGTCAGGATCATCCCCGAGATGTGGGAGAAGGTCTATTTCGAATGGATGGAAAATATCAGGGACTGGTGCATCTCCCGCCAGATATGGTGGGGGCACAGGATCCCCGTATGGTACTGCGACAGGTGCAACAAGACCTATGTGTCCGTCGACAACATCGATACCTGCCAGGACTGTAAGGAAAAGCTGCGCCAGGAGTCCGACGTACTTGACACATGGTTCTCGTCAGGGCTCTGGCCGTTCACTACCCTTGGCTGGCCTGACAACACCGACGACCTGAAGACCTTCTACCCGACGTCTCTTCTCATTACCGGGTTCGATATCCTCTTTTTCTGGGTAGCCCGGATGATCATGATGGGCCTCAAATTCATGGGAGATGTGCCCTTTCGCGACGTATACATCCACGCGCTCGTAAGGGACGCAGAAGGCAAGAAGATGAGCAAATCAAAAGGGAATGTTATAGACCCCCTCGTCATAATGGACCGGTACGGTACGGATTCGTTCAGGTTCATCCTTACCCTCCTCGCCGCACAGGGGCGCGATGTCCTACTGTCGGAGGAGAGGATCGAGGGCGCAAGGAATTTCGTTAACAAGGTCTGGAACGCCTCAAAGCTTGCCCTGACTTTCCTGCAGGACAGTGAAACAGCGCCGGAGACAAAAAGGTCATCCTACCTGCCCGATGTGTGGATCAGATCAAGGGCGCAAAAGGTGATCAGGGAGGTAACGGAGAGTATCAACTCATACAGGTTCAACGAAGCGGCAAGCAGCCTTTATTCCTTTATATGGCACGAGTTCTGCGACTGGTACCTGGAGCTCATAAAACCGAACCTCTACGGCAAGGTTACAACCTTTGATGCCGGCGCGACGCGCTCTGTGCTCTACAGGACCCTCACGGATATCATGAAGCTTTTGCATCCCATCATGCCCTTTGTTACGGAAGAGGTATACCAGCGCCTCCCCGGCCGGGATGCGGAGAGCGTTATGACCTCCGCATTTCCGGTGTTCAACGAGGCCGAGCTGGACGAGGAGAGCGAGACAAACATGGCAACGATCATGGGAGTAGTTGACGTTGTCCGCAACATCCGCGGGGAAACGGGGATAGCTCCCAACGTAAAAATAGGGGTCGTTATCCGTGCAAACGGCCAGCAACAGCTTCTCAAGGCATATGAATTTTACATGAAGGAACTTGCAAGGATCAAGGACATCCTTTTCTTAGACGGCAACGCGCCGGAGCATTCGGCGGTAGGCGTATACAAAGGCATAGAAGTATTTGTTCCCATCGAGGGCCTGATAGATGTCCAGAAAGAGCTGGGGCGTATCGAAAAAGAGCTTGTCAAGATACATGAAGACAGCGAAAAGATCTCTGCCAAGCTCAACAATCCAGCCTTCAGGGAAAAGGCGCCTCCGGAGGTGATCGCAAAAAATGAGGCAAGCTTCAATGAGCTGCAGGAGAAGCGCGAAAAGCTCGCGGCGAGCAAAAAAATGCTGGAGAGCATAACAGGGTAGAAGATGCCGCTAAACTTTTCCTTCATCGAATCGTACATCGCAGACCACGAGGATATTATAAAAGACCGCTTCCTTCTGCGAAACGAGCGGTACAGGCTTCTTTCCGAGCTCGGGAACACCCTGCAGTCGACGCTCAAGGATTATGAGATCTTCGAGACAGAGTTCAGGTCGCTCGTGCTCCACAAGATCGATGGCGCCACATCGTTCGAGGAGCTGAGGGCATACCACGATATAGCTGTTGCCGGCATAGAAAATTTCTACCTTGAAGAAGAAAGCATCCTCGATACCCACGACCTTTTTCGCATCGTCCGGGATAAGCTCATCACCAAGGTATTAACTATGGTGGAAAAGGAGATGGAAGAGGAAGGGATGGGAAAGCCTCCCACAGACTATGTATGGGGAGGCCTCGGAAGCGAAGGCAGGGACGAGCAGACGATGATCACCGACCAGGACAATATGATCATCTATGAGGAGCCGGATAAAGACTTCATGTCAAAGGATCTCGGGAAGAGGTTGCATGAAGAGTTTGAGCAGAGGGATATCAAGGTATCAAAAGACGGCCCGGGGCCAAAGCAGATCGTTGACTACTATTACGAGATCTTTTGCCGGAAGGCTACGAACAGTCTCCATGAAGTCGGTTTTGAGCGGTGCAAAGGCAATGTCATGCCGACAAATGAAAAATGGCGGGGGTCCACCGAAGACTGGAAAAAACGCATAGAAGACAGGATCACCTACGAGCAGGGCATCTTTGAGGCCCTGGACGTGATAATCCTGACAGATGCCCGGTCCGTAAAAGGCAACGTAAAGCTCCTCGACTCGCTTCTGGAATACTTTTTCAAAAAGCTTACAGACAACAAGCACGTCATGAAGGATTTTATCCAGTCTGCCGTGCTCATGCCGAGCGCCCTTACCTTCTTCGGCGGCTTCAAGACCGAAAAAGAAGGAGCGAACAAGGATAAGTTCAATATCAAGCTTCTCGGCTGGGCACCGCTTATCCTCGCAGTAAGAATGGTCGCTCTCGTGGGCGGCATCTATGAAAGAAATACGCTGCGGCGGATACAGTCGCTCAGGAAGAAAAACATTATTAAAAAAGATATGGAAACAGACCTCGTAGACGCATATTTTACTTTTGTCAGGTTCAGGATAATGAGCCAGGTCAACTATAGAATTGACAACACAAAAGACAAGAATTATCTAAAGCCTGATATGCTTGGGCCTGATGAACAGGAGAGGTTGCGCAAGGCGATGAAAACGGTGGAGGCATTTCAGAAATACATCCAGGAGACCCAGCTCTTCGGGCAGATGTTATAGCGATGAGCATTATATAGAGTGCTTTTGTGCCGCAATGCCATTGTATGGAGGAATAGATGAAAGTAGTGGAACTTATGAACAAGAACGTAGTCACATGCCACCCTTCAGAAAAGCTCAACGTCATTATCAACAAATTCGAGCTCTTTAATATCGCGGGCATGCCTGTGGTCGACAAAGGCAACCTCATCGGCATCATCTGCCAGAGCGATGTCCTCAAAGGGCTCAAGGCGGGCAGCATACAGGACCTTTCCGTGAGGGACGTAATGGTCGAGAATGTCATCACTGCCCCTCCGACGGAGTCCGCTGTTAATATCGCAAGAACCATGATAGAAAAAAAGGTGAACAGGGTCCCCATCATTGACAACGGCAAGCTCGTTGGCATCGTCACAAGGGGCGACATCATAAAGGCTGTGGCTGAGTGCGGGTAAGAGCGAGGCCCGGAATAAAGACGAGAAAAGCTCGGGAGGCGTGAAAAGTGAAGATCGATAAAGACGTTGTGCAATATGTTGCCCACTTGGGGAGGCTTGCCCTGGAGCCCCATGAGGTTGATCTATACACCGCTCAGCTGAACAGGATCCTCGAACATATGGACGCCCTCAACGCCCTTGATACGGAAGGGGTGGAGCCTACGAGCCATGCGATTCCTGTGACCTGCGTATTCAGAGACGATCTGGTAAAAGATTCCTTCATCGTAGAGGATTCAATTTTGAATGCACCGGAGAAGATCGGTTCGTCCTTCAAGGTACCCCCGATCATTGAGGTGGAGGAATAGCTAAAGACAAGGAGACATGGTGGAAAATATCCTGAAAATGACCATTGCACAGATAAGAGAGCTTCTTCAAAAAAGAGAGATAAGCTCCGTTGAACTGACCAATTACTTCCTGGAAAGGATCGAAAGATATGACGGGGACATCTCTGCGTACATCAAAGTGACAGGGGAACATGCCCTTGCGATGGCGAAGGAGGCAGACAAAAAAATAGCAAGCGGTGAAAAAGGCCGGCTCCTTGGAATTCCCCTCGGCATCAAGGATATCTACTGTACAAAAGGCATCGAGACCACCTGCGCATCCCGGATACTGAAAGGCTTCATTCCCCCCTACGATGCAACGGTGATCAGGAAGCTGAAAGACGAAGGATATGTACACCTGGGGAGGCTCAATATGGATGAGTTCGCCATGGGTTCATCGACCGAGAACTCATCCTTTCAGACCACAAAAAACCCATGGGACCTGTCGCGTATTCCCGGTGGTTCCAGCGGCGGATCAGCGGCAGCAACGGCAGCAGGACTTTGCGTTGCGTCCATCGGGACAGATACAGGGGGCTCTATCCGTCAGCCTGCAAGCCTCTGCGGCGTTGTCGGCATGAAGCC
>JAKQBZ010000067.1 GCA_029559435.1 Deltaproteobacteria bacterium
GGTTTCATCGAAGGCGCCGATATAGGGAATCCGCTTGATGAAAGGCCTGATGTATTGGACGGAGAGAATGCCTCCGATAACGGACGCGAGGGTGCCGCAAAGGGTGATGCCTATCTGGACGGCCGATAGAAATCTTTCCGGGTTCTCTTTCATTTCGAGCAGCATATCCGCCCTGCGCTCCTTGTCTTTTTTCGCAATCTCCTTTATCTTGCTTTTTCTCGAAGAAACAATTGCAAACTCACCGGCAGAAAAAATACCGTTTAGAATTATCAGCGCTGCAATAAAAAAGAATGCTAAGACAGCTTTATCCATATATCTTTTCACCCCTCCGCAAAATAATTAACATTATTCTTTATTATATCATGAGTAGCGCATTCATTATTAACCAAATCTTAACAAAATATTCACCGAACAATAACATGCATTTCGTATTGTTATCTCAGAGCGACAAAACTTTTCATAAGGAGGAATGCATGTTAAAAAGGTTCGGTATGTTGTTTATGTCCGGGTTGATCTTCTGTCTGGTCTTTTTCGGAACCGGCTCGGCCGCCGCAGATCAGGAGCTCCTTGGAGCCGGAGCCACTTTTCCACAGCCGCTTTACTCAAAGATGTTTGATGCTTATAACCAGCAGCATAAAGTAAAGATCAACTACCAGGGGATCGGCTCTGGCGGCGGCATCAACCAGCTTATCAAAAAAACCGTCGATTTCGGGGGGACAGATGCGTTCATGACGGAAAAGGAATTGAAAGAGGCGGGCAACACGGTACTGCATATTCCCACCTGCCTTGGCGCTGTCGTCGTCACCTACAATCTTCCGGGAAACCCTAAGCTTAACTTAACCCCTGATACGATCGCAGGGATCTTCATGGGCAAGATCAGGAAATGGAACGACCCGCAGATCTCCTCTGTCAATCCCAACGCTAAATTGCCTGATCTTCCCATCAGCGTTGTCCATCGCGCCGACGGCAGCGGCACAACCTATATCTTCAGCGAATATCTTACAAGGGCAAACAAGGAGTGGAAAGAGAGCATGGGCACAGGAAAATCCCTGAGATGGCCTGCAGGGATGATAGGACAAAAGGGCAATCCCGGCGTGGCAGGATACGTGAAGCAGACGCCCGGAGCAGCAGGATATGTTGAGCTTCTCTATGCCCTTCAGAACAAGATGGCTTTCGGTAATGTCAGAAACAAGTCCGGCAAGGTCATTGAACCTACGATCAAAGCGGTCAGCGCCGCCGCTAATGTGAAGATACCGGACGATACTAACGTATCCCTTACCGATACCGGCGCGGCAGACGGCTACCCCATAAGCAGCTTTACGTGGCTGATATTCTATAAGGAGCAGAACTATGGCGGAAGAAACCTTGAAAGAGCCGGGGCCCTTGCCAGGATGCTTCTCTGGATGGTCAGCGACGGCCAGAAATACGTGGAGCCCCTCCAGTATGCGCCTCTTTCAAAGGAAGCTGCAGCCAAATCATTGAAGCTCGTCCGCTCTATGACCTACAATGGAAAGCCGATCCTGAAATAAATTTCATGGTTAGCGCACATAAACCCGTAAATAATTTTACGTCACAGCAAAGCGGGGCCGGCCGCTCCGAAAAGAGATTTACAAGGACCCTTATGGTCTCCGCGGTTTTCATAGCCTGCCTCCTCTTTGCAATCGCGCTGACGCTTTTTATTCAGGCCGTACCCTCAATAAAAACCTTCGGTTTAGCCTTTTTCGTATCAAAAACCTGGAATACAGCAGCGGAGCAGTTCGGCGCCCTTCCGTTTCTTGCTGGAACGCTTTTAACATCATTCCTTGCCCTGATCATCTCCATCCCCTTTTCCCTCTCCATCTCGATCTTTCTCGGCGAGTATTTCAAGGAAGGTGCCGCTTCAACGTTCCTCAGGAGCTCTGTCGAGGTGCTCGCCGGGATCCCCTCCGTCATATACGGCCTGTGGGGCCTTTTCTTCCTCATGCCCATGGTGCGCGTTATCGAGGCAAGGCTCGGCGTCCCTCCTCACGGCGTCGGCATCTTCACGTCCGCCCCCTCGCGTCCGGTTCCCACCGGCCTCGCGGCGGTGGCC
>JAKQBZ010000069.1 GCA_029559435.1 Deltaproteobacteria bacterium
CGAAGGTTCATGTTAAAGACGGGGCAATCGTCACCACCGACGCACCATCGGGCAGGACAGGCACATGGCTCATAGATCCCACCAATTACAAGGTAGCGGCGACAGGCGGGGACATCACCGGCCCACAGCTCTCCACGAACCTTGGCAGCAACAATATCCTCATCCGGACGCCCGCGCCAGGGGCAGACAGCGGCGACATATTCATAGACGATGCCGTCTCGTGGAGCGCCAACACCATCTTTACCCTTGAGGCGCACAGGAACATATACATCAACAAGGACATTACCGCCACGGGCAACACCGCCGGGATGGTCATTACCCCCAACTTCGACGGCGACGGCAGCGGGGGCAGCTACAGCCTGGACAAGGCAAAGATCACCCTGTCAGGGAGCAACCCTTCCCTCTTCATCGCGGGCAATGCCTATACCGTGATCAACGATGTGAACGCCCTTCAGAACATGAACAGCGGCCTTTTGGGCAGATACGCCCTGGGCAGCGATATCGACGCCTCGGCCACCGCCTTGTGGAACAGCGGGGAGGGTTTTGTGCCGGTGGGCAAGGATGCGGCAAAATTCCGGGGCACCCTTGACGGCCTCGGCCATACGATCAGCGGCCTCTACATAAACCGCAGCACAACGGACGACGTCGGCCTCTTCGGCAATACCAGCAATGCGACGATCCGGAACGTCGGGGTGACCGACGCCGATATCACGGGGAGGTATTTCGTCGGAGGTCTGGTAGGATATAACTACGGTGGAACGATCAACAACGCTTACAGCACCGGTACGGTTAACGGCTATTCGGCTGTCGGAGGTCTGGTAGGGATGGACGCCGGGGGCGCCATCCGCTATTCCTACAGCAAAAGCAGCGCAACCGGCACGGCTGCGCTTGCGGCCGTCGGAGGGCTCGTGGGCATCAACAACGCGGACGGAACGATCACTTATTCATACAGCTACAGCCCGAACACCGTGCAGGGAGGACATGCCGGCGGGCTCGTGGGCATCAACGACGGCACCATATCGAACTGCTATGCCATCACCAACGTGATAGGCACCAATGGCAGCGGCCATGTCGGCGGGCTCGTGGGCGTCAACGACGGCACCATCATCTATGTCTATGCGGCGGGCAGCGTTTCCGGCGCCGGGAGCTACCTCGGCTCGCTGGTGGGCTACAACGACAGTATCGCCACGATCAGCGATGCATATTGCAACAAGGAGACCTCGGGCCAGGCGCAGTGCGTGGGCAACGGCGACGTCGGCTGCACGGGCCTCACAACGGCGCAAATGGAGCAGCAGGGGAGCTTCCCCGGTTGGGACTTCAGCAATAATTGGGCTATCGGCCAGAACGAATCCTACCCCTACCTTGTCTTGAACGAACAGCTCCCCCATCCCGGCCCTGGGCCGGGCCCCGGGCCGCAGCCCGCGGACGATGGCGGAACTCCCGTCGACCAGGAGACCCTCACGAGAATCGACCAGGAAGGCATTTTTCCTGACACCTTTATCTTCACGCCTTTCGCAGGCCCTACCAGACCGCCGTCCGGTCCGATCGTAACGAGTTCCGAGGAGGTAATGCAGGATGACGGCGCGAAGGTGTCTACAACCGAATACTCCGATGGTTCAAAGGTGATCGATATCGACCGCGGCGCATCAGACAGCACAAAAATTACCATAGAGCCTGACGGCACAAAAACGACCGAGACAGCATCCGGCGTTGTAACGATCGAATATCCTGACGGTACAAGGGTAGAGTACGCACACGTTTCAATGTCGAGGAAAACCTATAAACCGGACGGCACGATAGTCATAGAATCCATCTATGAACCCGGCGGGGGAAACATATCCGAAGGACCCATTGCCACGATGACGATCTACCCCGATGGCAGGGCCATAACCAAGTTCCCGGACAACAGCGTCAAGACCGAAACCCCCGATGGTACGATACTGACCGAACACCCGGACGGCATGAAGGTGACCG
>JAKQBZ010000146.1 GCA_029559435.1 Deltaproteobacteria bacterium
CCGTAGCTCAGCTGGATAGAGCGTTGGCCTCCGGAGCCAAAGGCCCCGCGTTCAAATCGCGGCGGGCGCGCCAGTAAAACCAGCTCATAGCTCATAGTTTATAGCTGATGGCTAATAACAAATTCTAAATCCGAATATCTAAATCCTAAACAAATTCGAATGTTCAAAATTCAAAACGTAAATAGTTTGTATTTGTTTGGAACATTTAATATTTGAATTTTGATATTGTTTAGGATTTAGAGGTTAGGATTTCGTGCTTGCCTTGCTATCAGCCATGAGCTATGAGCTGGTTTTACTGGCGCGCCCGCCGCGATTTGAACGCGGGGCCTTTGGCTCCGGAGGCCAACGCTCTATCCAGCTGAGCTACGGGCGCACGCGGTTGTCAGCATTATATCACAATCCTGCCCGAGCGGCATTACTTTCTTTTTATGGGGCTCACGTCGCCCCTCTTTAAACCGGCGAACAGCTGTCAGCCCACAGCGGTCAGCTAAAACAAAAGAGGCCTTAAGCTGATAGCTGATAGCTGACGGCTGGTTGTCCAATATTATGCACTTTTCTTTTGCAATATTATTCGCTCTTTTGATAATATAGAGAAAGGGGTTCTATGAAAAAAGTACTCGTTCCGACGCTTATCGGTATTGGATTGACGCTTCTTTTCTCCCTGCTGGCGATCATACGGTTCGTCCCTTTTGAGCGCCTCGAGCTTCTCCTCTATGACATACGGTACAGCATCCACGGCAAGACAACGCCGCCCAAGGAAGTAGTGATACTGGGCATCGACGACAGGAGCCTCGAAAAATACGGCAGATGGCCATGGGACAGAAGGAAGGTCGCCACCATCATCGACAAGCTAAGCAGGATGGGGGCAAGGGTAGTTCTCGTAGATATCATCTTCAGCGAGCCCTCAAAAGACGACGATATCCTTGCCAAGTCGATCAAAAGGGCCGGGAACGTGATCCTTCCTATTGTGTTCGACTTCAAGGGCGAGCCGAGGATAATACAGGACGACACCCTTTTCGATAATGCGATACCGATGATCCGGAAGGCGGATAATTTCAAGATATTCCCGCCGCTGAGCGCAAGCAGCATCCTCCTGCCCGTCAAAAAGCTTTCGCAGAGCGCGAAGGCTCTTGCCTATATCAATATGTTCCCCGATAAGGACGGCGTGCTGAGGTGGGAAGCCCTGTCCATTGAATATAACGGAGAGATGTACCCATCCATTGACCTCCAGGCCGCAAGGCTTTATCGCGACCTCCCGAACGAGGCGCTGACCCTCCAGGCCGCGGAAGGAATACAGCTCGGCGACAACTTCATACCGACCGATTTCTGGGGAAGGATACTGATCCACTACTACGGTCCGGAAAGGACCATCCCGTCAATCTCTGTTGCAGACCTCCTTGAGAACAAGGTGGAACCATCTATGATCAAGGACAGGGTCGTCCTCCTGGGCGCGACGGCCGTTGGCATATACGACCTCAGGGTTACCCCAACGTCGCCGGCTATGCCGGGGATCGAAAAACACGCAAACGTCGTGGCATCAATACTAAACAATCAATTCATCTCCAAGCTCAAAAACATCTGGAACGTCTTCATCGTTCTTATATCAGGCATCCTCTTTTCCCTTATTATCGTGAGGATCAAGGCTATCGTCGGCGCGGTCTTCGCCTTCGGCTTCATCGCGATACTTTACGGGATCGGCAATTACCTCTTCTTCTCGAAGGGGCTCTGGATGGACCTGAGCTATTCAGGGAACAATATCCTCATCACCTATTTTGTCATCACCGCTTACAGGTACGCCACCGAGGAAAGGTATGCGCGGCAGATACGGGGCATGTTCTCAAGCTACGTAACAGAGAAGGTCGTCAACGAGCTTATCAAAAACCCGGAGCTTGCAAAGCTCGGCGGCGAGAGAAGAGAGGTGACTGTCCTCTTCTCCGATGTCCGCGGCTTTACGACATTCTCCGAAAAACATTCTCCGGAACAGGTCGTTGCCATCCTCAACGAGTATCTTGGAGAGATGACGCACATCATCTTTCAATGGGACGGGACCCTCGATAAATTTGTCGGCGACGAGATCGTCGCCTTCTGGGGCGCGCCCATACCGCAGGAAAAACATGCCGAGCTTTCCATCAAGTGCGCCCTTCATATGACGCGGAGACTGACAGAGCTCCAGGAAAAGTGGCGGTCAGAAGGAAAGGTGCCGCTCGCGGCCGGCTTCGGCCTCAACACGGGGGAGGTTATCGTCGGGAACATCGGCGCTGAAGGGAAAAAAATGGACTATACGGTCATCGGCGACAACGTGAACCTCGGCGCCCGCGTGGAGGGGCTCACAAGGAAATACGATGCCGATATCATCATCACGCAAGCAACATTGGACAAGATACGGGACCTTCTCGCAGGTGGCGACCTCGGCCATCTGAAGGTAACGGGGCTCGACATGGTGGCGGTAAAGGGAAAAGCGGAACCGGTATGCATCTACGGCATATCGTCGATGCCCCCTGGCGAAAAATCAATCATCATCGAATGTGAAACAAAAGAAGTGGTGCAGATGACGGAGAAATAAAAGGATAAGCGTGTTTGCGGGGATATCCCGGCATCAATGCTCTCATATGATTTATCTCTCTGCTCTTCGCTGTATTTCTCCCTTTACGCCTTACGACTCACGACTTACGGGTTTTATTCCTATTTTATTTGTTGTATTATCTTCCCCGTTATATCCACCGTGTCCTTAAAGTAGGCGACGCCGGCGGCGCTTTTTTCGAAGATCACCGTGTAGCCTTCCCTTTCTCCTATGTTCTTTACAACCCCGCTGATCATGCCGAGGGCCTTCTGCGCGAGCTGCGTGTCAAGTTTTCGCACCTCGATCTCGAAATC
>JAKQBZ010000096.1 GCA_029559435.1 Deltaproteobacteria bacterium
GACAAGATCTACACGGTACGGGAAAACGAGAGCTTTTATTTTTCTTCGCAGCTGCCGCATGACTGGGGAAACAAAGGGAAAGAGAACGCGATTATACTGTGGGTGATAACGCCGCCGACGTTCTAAGAAAGCTGAGAGAAGAGCGCAAAGAGCGCAGGGCAGAACAATAAATAGAGGTATTCTGGCACGAGGAGGATAAAATGGCATTATTACCGGAGATAAAAAGACATTACGGGAAATTAAAATTTTATATCAACGGGAAGTGGATTGATTCAAAGTCGGGGACAATGTTCGAAAATACCAACCCTGCGAAGGGCGAGGCGATCGCAAAGGTCCCTGTGGCAACCGAGAAGGAAGCGGACGATGCGGTTGACGCAGCGTTTGAAGCGTTCAAAAAATGGAAAGAGACGCCGTTCAGGGACAGGGCCAACTACATCTCAAAACTAAGGGCGAAATTTGCGGAACACCACGAGATGCTTTCCCGCGTTCTTGTCCAGGACCACGGAAGGACAATCGATGATGCGCACGGAACGATACAGCGGTGCATTGAGAACATTGAATCGGCCGTAAGCTCGATGTACGGCGCATATAAAGGCGAGCACGTAGAGCAGCTTGCAACGGGCATCGATTGTTATATGCTGTGGGAGCCGGTAGGGGTATTTCTTATCCTCACGCCGGGGAACATACCGATGCACGCATGGTCTTCTTTTGTGCCATACGCGCTCGCGTGCGGCTGCACGGTCGTCGTCAGCCCGAGCTGGCAGTGTCCGGCGGCTGCTGACGTTATTTTCAAAGTAACTGCAGAGGCCGGCCTTCCCCCGGGCGTTGTTAACCTTATCCACGTTGGAAAAAAGGTAGAGCTCAACACGAGGATGATTGCCAACCCCAAGGTCAGCGGAGTTGGATTTATCGGTTCATCCGGGGTGGGAAAGCAGTTATTTGAACTATGCGGAAGCTTAGGCAAAAGATCGTCGATCAACGGCAACGGGAAGAACCATATCGTTGTTATGCCCGATGCGAATATCGACAATGCCGTACAGTACCTTTTACGGGGCTGTTTCGGCATGACAGGGCAAAGATGCCTCGGTTCCGACAATGTCGTCGTTGTAGGGGGCAAATACAACGAATTAAAGGCAAAATTTATTGATGCCTCGCAAAGGATGAGGCTTGGTTATGGCCTTGATGAATCGGCGGAGATGGGCCCCCTTACGACCGTGGAAGGAAAAGAAAGGATCGAGATGTTCATCGAGAAGGGCCTGAAAGAAAAGGCAAGGCTTGCTCTCGATGGAAGGGGCGTGAAAGTAAAAGGTTGCGAAAAGGGGTATTTCATCGGCCCGACAATATTCGAAAGCGTTTCGCCTTCCATGAGGATAGCAAAAGAGGAGTCTTTTGGGCCTGTAGCAAATTTGATAAGGGCGAAAGACCTTGATGAGGTTATAGGGTTGATAAATGGATCGGATTATGGCCATTCAGCCTGCATAATCACAGAAAGCGGCAAAACCGCCCGCAAGTTTATAAGGGAATGCGAAGTAGGCAATATAGGCGTGAACGCCGGGATCCCTCAGCCCTACGCCTTCTTCCCATTGGGATCGAAAAAAGGGTCTTTTTTTGGGGGAGCAAAATCGAGGGCGGACTCTGTAAGGCTATTTTTAGATCAAAAGACGGTGACGCTGAGGTGGGTATAGTGAGAAAAAGCGGGTTGTATTTTTTTGCAGCCGTTATTATGATATACGGGGGCAACAAATCAAAACAAGGAGGAGCTTATGTGTCAGGAATGTAAGGATTTAAGCAGAAGGAATTTCTTGAAAGGCGCCCTTATCGGTGGGGCTGCCGTGGGTATGGGGATGTTTGATCCGAATATGCTTCTTGCACAGAATACAAATATCAAGTTCAGCACGTGGCACCCGCCTGTAGGCAAAGAGGTGAAGACCGTATGGATCCCGATGCTCGAAGAATTGAAGAAAAGGAGCGCCGGCAAGATAGGCTATACGATGTACGCCGGGGCTGCCCTCGGAAAGGGCCCGGAGCATTTTGACATCGTTGCCAAAGGCATGTCAGATATGGGCTATTTTACCGCTACGTGGACCCCGGGACGTTTCCCGCTGACCGATGTGCTTTCCCTTGCCGTATGGGTTGACGGCAAGGATGTGGCTGCGGACATAGGCAACGCGGTGTACGGCAGGGCGCTGAAAGACGAATTCAAGAATGTGAAGGTCCTTGAGCTCAATGGCTGCATCCAGTCCTTCATATGGTCGAAAAAGCCCATCTCCAGGCTGGCGGACCTTAAAGGCATGAAATTAAGATCTCCGGGCGGCCACCAGACGAACTATATAAAGGCGCTGGGCGCAGAGCCTGTCTTTATGCCCCTCGGCGATGTGTACATGGCCATGGAAACAGGCACTGTCGACGGTATCGTGACATGCCCTCCTCTGATCCAGGGCTTTAAGCTGTATGAAGTGGCAAAGCATGCTACGATCCTTACCTTCGGATGCGTATCCGAAGGAACGGTAATGAATATGAACTCCTGGAACAAGCTTCCTCAAGACCAGAAAAAACTTGTAGATCAGGTGTGCACCAACCCCTTCAAGGTGACGGGCGGCCTCAATCAGGCTGCTTACAAGGTGATCATGAAAGAGATCGCCGACAAAGGCGTTAAGTTCATTGACCTTCCCAAGGCAGAGGCAGAACAGTGGTACGCAAAATTCCAGGATGTGACAAGGGCCTGGGTGAAGGATCTTGAAGCAAAAGGGCTTCCCGCACGGAAAACCGTAGCGATCATGAATGAAGAGTGCGAGAAAAGAAACGTTAAACTTGTAGCATGCCCGCCTGAGTTTAAGAAGGCCTGAGGCTGCGGGCTTAACATGAAGCAAATAGAGGGCTTTCAAAGGGTGATCAGGCGCATTACCTACTTTACCTGCGCTGTGGGGATGTTCCTTGCTATCCCGCTCATGCTTATCACGACAGGCGATGTCATCAGCAGGGGCTTCTTCAACAAGCCGATCCCCGGCACCCTTGAGCTCTCGGAATATATGCTAAGTATTATTGTTCTGCTTGGCGCCGCATACACCCAGCAGGTTAAAGGCCATGTGGGCGTCGATTTTCTGACCAGTAAATTCCCTCAAAAGACCAGGGGCGTCGTAGAGGTTATAACGACCCTTTTGTGCATGGTAATAATCAGCATCATGGTTTGGCAGGGTTTTACAGAGGGGATACATGAGAAGACCGTATCGGACATGCTGAGAGTTCCCCAGTGGCCCTTCAGGCTCCTCGTGGCAGTCGGTGGTTTGCTTTTATGGCTGGAATTTCTTGTCGATCTTTTTAATACGATAGCAGGAATGAGGAGACAATAGCAGCATGATAGACCCTATCGTAGCGGGAATCATTGGGAGCGCGCTTGTAGTGGTCCTTCTCTTGCTCGGAATGCCCATCGCGTTTCTCATGATGTTTGTCGGCTTTATAGGCATATGGGTGCTCACCTCGCTTGGAGCGGCGCTTCCGGTTGTTGCGAAGACGATATATGAGGTTGCGGCGAACTACCCCTACACTATCATCCCCCTTTTCATCCTTATGGGCGGCTTTGCCGGCAGCGCAGGCATCACAAGAGAGCTTTACGAGACATTTGACAAGTGGTTCAGGAGGCTTCCCGGGGGCTTGGGGGTGGCTACCATCGCTGCCTGCGCCGGATTTGCCGCAGTGAGCGGCTCTTCCGTTGCCGGAGCTGCGGCGATGGGCAATATTGCCCTCCCCGAGATGAAAAGATTTAATTACCACCCCAAGCTGGCAACAGGGGTGGTGGCAGCAGGGGGGACGCTTGCTTTTCTTATCCCGCCAAGCCTTGGTTTTGTGGTGTACGGGATGCTGACAGAGCAGTCCATCGGAAAGCTCCTGATCTCAGGTATCATGCCGGGCCTGCTGCTTGCATTTGCTTACGTCGTTGTCGTTGTCGGCCAGGTAAAAATAAATCCATCTCTTGCCCCTGCGACAGAGGGCGACGTCTCCCTGAAGGAAAAGATCAAGGCCCTGA
Source organism: Deltaproteobacteria bacterium (assembly GCA_029559435.1). GTDB lineage: Bacteria > Desulfobacterota > Syntrophorhabdia > Syntrophorhabdales > Syntrophorhabdaceae > UBA5609. Next base: position 4,025 of record JAKQBZ010000096.1, read on the forward strand.
GGGGAATATGGGAGACGCTT
>JAKQBZ010000097.1 GCA_029559435.1 Deltaproteobacteria bacterium
CAGCCGAGGCCGGGAGACTACCCGGAAGAGAAAGGAAAGGACTTTCTCCCGCAGTCGGACATAGTCGAAATCTCAAGCACTACCCTTATCAACAATACCCTCTCCGGCATCCTCGGGCTTTGCAGGGAAGGGAGCGTCAAGATGCTTCTCGGGCCTACCACGCCGCTGTCCGGAGTGCTTTTCGAGTACGGTATAGATATGCTCGCAGGGAGCGTGGTGACAGAGAAGGACGTGGTGCTGAGATCGGTAAGTGAAGGGGCTACCTTCATGCAGCTCAAGATGAGAGGTGGTATTCGCTTTGTAAGTATGATCAGGAATTACGATGATATTGTCAGGAGACTGGCAGGGTAAATGATTTGTTGCGGCGCTCAGGTCGAGCAAAAAAAACACTTGACAAATAATGACATCAGGTTTATTATTTAGACATAGAGTCTAACATATGGAGAAAATGTCTATATGGGTATCATAGAAAGAAGAAAACGTGAAAGGGAAGCGAGGCAGGAATTGGCGATAGGTGCAGCGATGAGCATCTACGATAAAGACGGCTACCATTCAATTACCATGGAAAAGATCGCGGAGAAATCGGAGCTGAGCCGGGCCGCGCTTTACCTCTACTTCAAGAACAAAGAGGAGATAATGGTAAGCGCCATAGCATCTCATGCCGACTACTTTGAAAGCATCCTGCAGGAATTATACGACAACCGGGAGCGCTTTAAAGAGGTTCTGCTGGAAAAGCTCTGGGAATGCTTTCAAAAATTCTACGAGAAGGACCACCTGGTCTTTACCGCGTGGCTGTATTTTCACCAGACGGAGATGCTTGGCAATCTTCCCGAAGAGCTGCGCAACGTCATTCACGGGCTGGGCGCGAAAGTAGTTGCCCTGCAGCATAAGATAGTCAAGTACGCAGTAGAGAAAAAGATCTTCACCCAGTATGACTACAGGGCGCTTTCAGAGGTAATATGGTCCTCTTTTCTCGGGATCGTGTATGTAGAAAGAAGCAAAGAAGTGCTATCCAACAAGAGCCATATGGCTATTACGCAGGAAACAGCCTTAAAGGTATTATCGCGAGGCGTCCTGAACCCGTTGCGGAAGAACGAAGTGAGTGAAAAAAGGAGCAAGCATGCCTGTTCGTGAATGCATAAGGTTGAGAAAAGACGTAAAAGAGCACAATTGTGCTGCTTATAAATTAAAGATAAAAGGAGGATTTACAATGGGCAGGATATCTGAAGCAATAACACGTTTTATGTTGAATGAGAAACTTCTCCAGAGATTCGAAGAGAAGATCGTTGAAGGCGAAGCGAAGACGGTCGATGTGTTTTTAAAGAAGAACATCGAATATGTCGTGAGAGGAAAGGTCTTAAAAGGACGCGGAGCACCGGTACTGTCAATCAGGGATGTCTCCGGCTCATCTGTTCCCACACTGTACAGAAACCATGAGAAGTCCTTTTCCGTGATCCCGGAAAAGGATGGCCTGTATCGTATAGGGGTTGAGGCCGGGACAGGGACTGATAAACGGGAACCGGTTACCCTCGCGGTTACGTTTTCCTACAACATCCCTTCGCCCAGGCACACGATGGGCGCGATCGAAACGATGCCCAGCGAGTTGAGCTGGTACATGGTAGCAGGTAACGGCCCGGAGAAGAGTGGGCGGGAAACAAATGCAGCCGTTGAAATGGTTTATGGCGAAATGTTGGAAAATAGCAAAACGGGCTAAGCGGCGCTGAAGGCGACCGGATAAGCCGGAGTTGATTTTTGGTGAATATTTATGTTTCCTTGATGCCGGGAACATGGTATAATTAGTTAATACAGAAGTGAGGAAATGTCCGGGCGGGCATTCCGGTATGGCTGCTCAATAGCATCCCCCCATGTGGTCATACCGTTGCTCGCCCTCTTTATATCAGTGAATAGTCGATAGTAGATAGCCGTCAGCAGTCAGCACACAGCCGTCAGCCAAAACAATAAAGGCTTTAGGCTGATGGCTGAAAGCTGATCGCTGAGAGCTGGTAGTGGTTAAGGCGATATACGATATAGGAACTACGATATACTGTCTTTGGCTGTTAGTTTCTTCCCGCCGGCTTTGTCTTTTTCAATGCCAGCTTCTTTTTCCCGTTCGGCTGCTGTTGCTTCTTTAATTGCGCCTCAACCTTTTCTTTCTGTATTTTCAGTGTCTCGATATCGCCTTTCATCTGTGTCAGGCTTGATTTCACTCGTACCTTGTCCATGTTCAGCTCTTCAAGCCTTGATGCAATGGATGAAAGCTGTGTCTTAATCCCCTCGATCTTTGCGAGATCTGCCGACAGAGACGATACCTTAGCCCCGAGTGAAACGACCATGATGCCAAGTATTATTATCAGTATAAAGGCAACGATCAACCCTGCGGGAAGATTCTTCATAAGGGATTTGAACCTGCTTTTATCTTTCGGCACATCCTGGTTGTCAAGAAGCAAGGGAAGTTCATCGTTATCCTGATTGACCAATTTTTCATTTTCATCAAAGATAGGCATATGTTGCTCCTTTGTTGTGATGTTATTTATCTTAATTACCATATAATTATTTAAATTACAAAAGAAAAAACAATTAGGATAGAGGGACGATCCAACCAGTCGTAAGGGTTTAATCGCCTGACGCCTGACGCTTAACGCCTAACGGGGCCCTTCTTCGCTTTTCACATCGTTATAAGTCTTTGAAAAACCTTGACAATAGGTACCAAAAACGTTAATTTTCAGTTGATTTATGGACCGGACACTCCTTCTGAATACAACCTTTGAACCCATCAGCGTACTATCCTGGAAAAAGGCAATTACGCTTGTTTTTCTCGGGAAGGTAGAGGTCCTGAGGGAGTATGAGAGGGAGATAAAAGGCGTTTCGATAAGCATCAGGCAGCCCGCGGTTATCAGGCTTCAGAGGTTTGTCCGCAACAACCACACGCAGGTGAAGTTTTCCAGAAGGAACATCTTCATACGAGACGACTATACCTGCCAGTACTGCGGAGAAAGATTTGATTCCAAGGGGCTTACATGCGATCACATTACCCCAAGATCACGGGGCGGGATCACAGAGTGGACAAACATCGTTACGTCCTGCATCCGCTGCAATCTGAAGAAAGGGGATAAGCTCCCCGAGGAAGCGGGAATGCATCCAAGAAAGAGGCCTTCCCGTCCTAATGGTTTTTATATGTTGATGCTCCATCTGGGCGTTAAGGCCTTTCCTGAAAACTGGAGAGAATATCTTTTCCTGAGGGATTAATATGGACAGAGTATGGGCACCATGGAGAATGGAATATGTCACCGGCGCTGTAGCGAAAGGCGCCAAGGGTTGTTTTTTGTGCGTCGATACAGCGGATGACGAGAAGGCCCTGGTTGTTGGAAGGCTGGGCAAGGCCTTTGTGATCATGAACCGTTTCCCTTACACAAACGGCCATGTTATGGTGGTGCCGGTAAGGCATACAGGCTTAGCCGAGGACCTGACCGACGAAGAATCCCTCGACATGATGCGCATTACAAGAAGGATGGTTGCCATTTTCAAAGAAGAATTCAAGGTCGATGGGTTGAATATCGGCATCAACGTCGGAAGGGCGGCAGGCGCGGGCCTTGAAGAACATATCCACATCCATATCGTGCCTCGGTGGTTCGGTGATACAAATTTCATGCCTGTCCTGGGGGAAACGCGGGTAATCTCCGAGCATCTCCTGGAGACATACAAAAAACTGAGAAGAAGGTTTATTGAAACGGTTTTTTGACAACTCCTTACCTCTTTTAGATCCTGCCGATTTAGTAGAAGCATTTTCAGGGCGCAATAAAAAGGAGCTTGCCCTGCCGGAAAGGGCTATCGTCGTATTTGATACGGGAAATCTCAGGAGCCTGGTACACAGGACGGGGGCAGGGATCATCGACCAATGGTCAGGGTTCCGTTCGATATACCGGGTGCCGCAGGGCGGTACCGTCATAACCAGGTCATACTTTGGAGGGCCCAATATTGCCGCGCTCGTCGAAGAACTTTCAGCATTCGGCGTTAAGGAGTTTGTGCTCTGTGGTTATTGCGGGGCAATACGCAATACGCTGCATATAGGCGATCTGATCGTAAGCAAGGGCGCGCTCCGGGAAGACGGCGTCTCGCACCACTATCTCGATGATCAGGCGGACATCGTCTATTCGGCGTGGGCTGAGAAATGGCTCGCGCCTGCCAGGGAAAAGGGTTTTTACGAAGGACTTATATGGAGCTGTGACGCGATCTACAGGGAAACAGCGAACAAGGTAGAACGATATGGAAAAGAGGGGGTCCTCGCCGTAGAGATGGAAGTCGCTTCCCTGTACGCCGTTTGCGCGTTCAGGGGCCTGCAAGGCGTTGCCTTTCTGGTCGTGTCCGACATATTTTACGAGGGGACATGGGAGGGAGGATTTCACACGAAGGCATTGAAAAAAGGGGTTCAGGAACTTACTGATTTTCTCCTGGAGAAGGTGGTAACATAGCTGAGAGCAGCACACCCGTGAGTCGTAAGCCGTCAGGCGGAAGGAGATATCACAAATCCTAAATACGAATATCTAAATCCTAAACAAATTCAAATGTTCAAAATTCAAAACACAGGCAGCATGCATTTGTTTTGAACATTTGATATTTGGATTTAGATATTGTTTAGTGCTTCGATATTAGTATTTAGAGATTCATACGCTAAGGGTGGAGTAGCGCAATGTTGACGAAGAGACAATCAGAGATCCTTAATTTTATCCAAAGCCGGCTGTTTGCCGGCGGGTATCCTCCTACGTTCAGGGAGATTGCCTCGCATTTCAACATCCGTTCTGTGCGAACGGTATCCGACCACATCTCGGCCCTCGAGAGAAAGGGCTATATAAAGCGCGATAGGGGAAAGAAGAGGAGCCTGAGGATCATCAGGGGTGCAGAGACCCTCATCATAGGCGAGATATCCGCAGGGAGCCCCATAGTCCCCATCGACCCCGGCGATTCCGTCAGGTTTGACAAGTTCATCGCGGCGGACCATCTTTTTTTGAGGGTAAAAGGCAGCAGCATGGTCAATGACGGGATCAGGAACAGGGATATTGTTGTTGTAAAACCCCAGAAGACGGTCAGGAACGGCGATATCGCCGCATGCCTCGTAGAAGGCGAGGTGCTTGTGAAGCGCTTTCAAAAAAGTCACGGCGAGGTCACGCTCCTGCCGGCAAACGACAACATCGAGCCGCTTGTCATCAGAGAGGATGAGGGAAAAAAGCTGGAGATCATCGGCAAGGTGATAGCCCTGTTCAGAAGCTACGAATGAAAAGCGCAAAGGCGGCTCATAGTTCATAGCTCATG
>JAKQBZ010000102.1 GCA_029559435.1 Deltaproteobacteria bacterium
CGCCAATGCTTCTTGCGTCCATAGTGGTAGGCATGGTCGTCAGCATTTTTCAGGCAGCAACGCAGATACATGAGATGACCCTTGTTTTTGTGCCCAAGATACTCGTTATCGTTGCCTGCCTGATGGTGCTTTCCCCCTGGATGATAAACTTCGCGGTCACGTTTACGGCAAACATTGTAACGAACATACCCATGTACATACGATAGCTATGCCGGATATAGGAATAGAAGCGCAAAAATTCATGCTGGTATTTTTCAGGGTTGTATCAATGCTCTGGATGATACCGCTCCTTTCGTCGAGATACGTCTCCGTGACCTTCAAGGCAGGGGTATCGCTTCTTATCGCTTTTCTCCTCTATGGAACTGTCGATGTTGCGGCAAATGTCCTTGGGGACCCCTTCGCCTTTTTGCTTATCATCGCCAAGGAGGCATTTATCGGCATCACTATAGGCTTTGTTGTGAAGGTTGTCTTCTCGTCGATAACAGTAGCGGGCGACGTCATGTCTCTCCAGACGGGTTTTGCCTTTGCGCGGTTGATGGACCCCTTTACCATGACCCAGGTATCTGTGCTTGAGCAGGTAAAGTACCTCCTTGCCGTTATGATCTTTTTTGCTATTGACGCCCACTATATTGTGTTTAAGGCCATATCGACGAGCTTCAGGGAACTGCCCGTCGGTTCTGCAGCGTTGAAGGAGCCGCTTGTCCATTATGTTGTAAGCGCCACCGCAAAGATCTTCTCTGTGGGGTTGAAGATAGGGGCGCCGGTCATCGTCACGCTTTTTCTCGCCGAGCTGGCATTCGGCATACTCTCGAGGATGATCCCCCAGGTAAACATATTTATTGAAGGGGTTCCGGTGAAGATCCTTATCGGAATAAGCATGCTCACGCTCTCCCTCGGTTTTATAGCGCCGTGCATGGCGAGCTTGTTCAAAGGCATGGATGGGGACGTTTTAAGAATATTGCGGTTGATGGTGTAGGAGATGGCAGAGAACTACCAGGAAAAGACCGAGCAACCGACAGATAAAAAGATCGAAGAGGCAAGGAAAAAGGGGCAGGTAAGCCAGTCAAAGGAGGTGCCGACATGCCTGGTGATCCTTTTTTCCACGATCTTTTTATATTTTTCCGTAACGCACGGATTCAGCGAGATGTTCAAAGTCTACGTCAGCTATATACGCAACATCAACCTGGATGTAAATACGGCGAACATTTATAGCGTTCTTTATTTTGTCGTATGCCGCTGGCTTTGGATCGTCGTTCCTGTTTTTGCTATCCTGATAGCCGTTACCCTTTTCGGGAACATCCTGCAGACAGGCTTCATGTGGAGCCCGGAGGCATTAAAGTTTGATGTAGAGAAGCTGAACCCTGTATCGGGCATTCAAAAGCTTCTTTCAAAAAGATCGGTCGTTGAGGTCTTGAAATCGCTTCTCAAGATATTTATCCTGGCGTACATCTCTTATTCGCTTATCATGAACGAACTGCCGTATATCTTCTCGCTTACAGGGCAGGACACGAGATCTATCGTGGGATATCTCGGCGACACATCCTTCAGCCTCGCGCTGAAGATCGGGATCATATTCCTTTTTATTGCCGGCCTGGATTACCTGTACCAGAAGTGGCAGTACAAGAAAGACCTGATGATGACCGCTCAGGAGGTGAAAGAAGAGCACAAAGACAGGGAGGGAAACCCTCTTGTCAAGTCCAGGCTGAGAAGCCTCCAGAGAGAGATGGCCAGGAGGAGAATGATCGAGGACGTAAAAACGGCCGACGTGGTGGTGACAAACCCTACGACCTACGCGATAGCGCTGAAATATGTGGCCGGGGAGATGCCTGCCCCGAAAGTGGTCGGCAAAGGGGCCGGGTTTGTCGCCGCGAGGATCAAGGAAATTGCTGCGCTGCACAGGATACCGCTGGTTGAGAACAGGCCGCTCGCGCAGGGGCTCTTTTTTGCCGTAAAGGTAGGCGACCTTATCCCCGAGAAATTCTACCTCATCGTCGCGGAGCTGCTGGCAGAGGTTTATAAGAAAAAACACAGGGTGGCGCTGTGATGGGACAGATACGATCAATGATCAAGGCAAAAAGCGACCTGTTCGTCGCCATCAGCGTGGTGTTTGTGATCCTTATTATGATCGTGCCCCTCAACAGCTTCTTCATCGATATTTTTCTTACGTTAAGCATATCCCTGTCGCTTCTGATCCTTTTTATTGCCATGTATATCGGCAAGCCCCTCGATTTCTCTGTCTTCCCGTCAGTGCTGCTGATCGTGACCCTCTTCAGGCTTTCCCTGAACATTGCTTCGACGAGGCTGATCCTCGTTCACGGGGATGAGGGCGCGCAGGCGGCAGGCCTTATCATCAAGGGATTCGGCACCTTCATCGTGGGCGGCAATTATGTCGTGGGGGCCGTGGTTTTCCTCATCCTCATGATCATCAACTTTGTGGTCATCACGAAAGGCGCGGGAAGGGTAGCGGAAGTTGCCGCGCGGTTTACCCTTGACGCAATGCCGGGGAAGCAGATGAGCATTGACGCGGACCTCAACGCCGGGCTTATAGATGACGCCGGCGCGAGAAAACGGAGAGAAAAGGTCGAAATGGAGGCGGATTTTTACGGCGCCATGGACGGCGCGAGCAAGTTCGTCAGGGGCGACGCGATTGCGGGAATAATAATCATTTTTGTAAATATCATCGGCGGCCTGATCATAGGCGTTGTGCAGAAAGGAATGGCGGCGAACGATGCCCTTGCGGTGTATACGATCTTAACGATAGGCGACGGCCTCGTCAGCCAGATACCGGCGCTTCTGACGTCTACCGCCGCGGGCATTATCGTCACAAGGGCGGCGAGCGAATCGAACCTCGGCAGCGACATGGTAAAACAGCTTTTTACTCAGCCGAGGGCGCTGAGCCTCGCTTCGATAGTCATATTATCCATAGGGATGATCCCCGGAATCCCCCTCGTGCCCTTCCTTATCCTCTCCACGGTTACCTTCGGGATGAGCTATTTTTTGAAGAAAGCGGCGCGGGAAGAGGTAGCCGGTGTACCCGAGCTGGTCCCTGAAGAAAAAGAAAAGCCGGACATTATTCAGCCCCTGGAGATACTTGAAATAGAGATAGGCTACGGGCTGATACCGATAGTTGACTCCGAGCAGGGCGGAGAGCTTCTCGACAAGCTGCGGGCGATACGGAAGCAGATGGGGATGGAGCTCGGCATAGTAGTGCCCCCGATGAAGCTCCGGGACAACCTCCAGTTGAAGCCCTTTGAGTACCTGATCCTTATCAAGGGCATAGAGATGGGCAGGGGAGAGCTGCTGCTCGGCAATGTCCTCGCAATGGGGGGCGATGATAAGAAGGGAGCAAGAGACGGGGTGCCGACGAAAGAGCCGGTATTTAACCTTGACGCTTACTGGATCAACGAGAAGGAGAGGGACAGGTATATAGCAGAAGGGTTTACCGTCGTCGACCACCCGACCATTATCGCTACGCACCTGACGGAGATATTGAGGAATAACGCGCACGAGCTGATGACGAGGCAGGAGACGCAGAAGCTCGTCGATTCGGTTTCGGCCGTCCACCCGAAGGTCGTTGAGGAATTGACCCAGAACCAGATAAATGTGGGGGTTATCCAGAAGGTTCTGCAGAACCTCTTGAGGGAACAGGTTTCCATAAGGGACCTCGTAACCATTCTTGAATCGATCGCAGACGCGTCGACATCCTCGAGGGACACCGAGCTGATCACTGAATTTGTGAGGCAGCGCATGTCGAGAAGCATATTGAAGCCCTACCTGGTGGATGGGGTGCTCAACATCCTTATTCTGGAAAAGTCCCTGGAGGAGAAGATGATCAACAACCTGCAGCAGTCCGACCAGGGATCGTTCCTTGCCCTTGACCTGTCCTTCAGCCAGCGCCTCATAGAGAAGATAGGGAACGAAGTAAGAAAGGCGCTGATGCAGAACATCCAGCCGATGCTGCTCGTTCACCCTGTCCTGAGAGGGAAATTGAGGAAGTTCCTTGAACGCTACATACAGGGGATTACCATTATTTCGCATAATGAGATCCCGCCGCAGATAAAAATGCAATCAGTGGGGGTAATAAGGATCAATGAGGGTTAGAACCCATAGCTACGAAGACATCAGGGAGGGCATGGAGAAGATCAGAGAGATCTACGGCCCTGATACTATTATCGTGGACATCAAGCATAATAACCACAACGGGCACGGCTGGTCGAAAAAGAGCTGCGAGATATCCGTGGCGCTCGAAGGCGATCCGGAGCTAAAGGAAAACGATCTTGGCGAGCTCAGAAAAAAGACCGAATCCATATGGAGCCACGCGGCGCAGTTCTTGAGCGAGAAATTGATCTCCGTGGAATCCGAGATGATCATGGACAGGGTCAAGACCTACCCGCTGCCGCTGAAGGTCTTATATGAAAAGATCGTAAAGAACGGCGTCGATACGCACCTCGCCATGTCAATGATCTCCGAGGTCTACGGCGAGATAGGGCAACTGGCGGGGAACAGCGTTAAAGCCACGTTTTTTCTGAAGAACATAATCGCAAGGCGGATCGCGATATCAGATATAACCGGCTCCGGCAGGCCCCTGATGCTTCTCGGGCCCACGGGCGCGGGAAAGACAGAGACAGCAAAAAAGCTGGCGAAGCTGCTCTCTGACAGGCAGGAACAGCCCGCCGTGGTAGTCTTCGATCCCATAAAGAGGGGGAGCTATGAGGATTTCAGGGCCTTTTCCGGGAAGACCGGAATACCTTTTGTGTATACCACCAGCATCGACGACCTTTACCTCAAGATCATCAACGGCACAGGGAGAAGGATCATCGATGTTACGGGGCATCTTGATTTTCAGGAAAAGATCGCCGAAAAGGCCCCTGCGATAGAAAAGGTCATCGTACTGCCGGCAGGGGCGCGAGTCGAGAAGATGAAGAATTACCTGAACAGGTTCAAGGACAGGAACAATATCGCAGGCGTGATCTTTACAAAGCTTGACGAAGAGGACTCCCTCGGCCATCTCTGCCATAACCTGATCGACCTGAACCAGCCTCTTTGCTCTGTAACGACGGGACTTCGTCTCGAGGATATTGTCATACCGGACACCGAAATACTGGGAAAACTATTTATAGAGGGCAGCCAATGGAAAAGAGAAG
>JAKQBZ010000139.1 GCA_029559435.1 Deltaproteobacteria bacterium
GAATTGTGCTGGGGCGTTGCAGTATGTGCCGGAACTGACATGGATACTGTTCCTTCGCATCCTCGATGAGCGGGAGATGCGCGAGGCAGAAGAGGCTGAAGCAGTAAGCATACACTACGTGCCGTCTCTTGAAGAGCCCTATCGCTGGCAGGACTGGGCAGCGCCTGACGGAGCGAAACGCACAGCGCTTTCCACCGGTGCCCTCGGAGACTTCTTCAATTTCGTTAATAGCGATCTGATCCCCCACCTTAAAAGATTAAAAGATAAACCCAATGCCACGCCGCGACAAAAGGTGCTGAGCGAGATATTCTCAGGCGTTGAGCGCACCCGCATTGATACTGAAAGAAACCTTCTGGATATCCTCGATAAGGTGAATGACATTACCGTTGAGGCCGTTGACAATACTCATGTCTTTACCCTTTCCCAGGTATACGAAGGACTTCTTCTTAAGATGGGGGAGAAAGGCAACGATGGCGGCCAGTTTTTCACGCCCCGCGAGATCATCCGTGCCATGGTGCGTGTCATTGATCCGGGGATCGGTGAGACGATCTATGACCCCGGTTGCGGCACAGGAGGATTCCTCGCCCAGTCTTTTGAGCATATGACGGGGATCAACAACGCGAACATAGCCTCGCCTGACCAACTCGAGACATTAAAGCAGAGGACCTTCTATGGACGCGAGAAGGACAATGTCATATACCCAATTTCCCTTGCAAATCTTGTCCTGCATGGAATTGACGAACCTCATATCTGGCACGGGAATACACTCACAGGCGCAGAGACATATGGAGGCCTCTTCGCTGACGCGCCGACACTCTATGACGTGGTCCTTATGAACCCTCCATTTGGCGGGAAAGAGGGGAAAGACGCTCAGACAAGGTTCCCTTATAAGACAGGCGCAACGCAGGTACTCTTCCTCCAGCATGTTATCGACAGCCTCAAGCCCGGCGGCAGATGCGGTATAGTCCTTGACGAAGGAGTATTGTTCCGCACGAACGAAACCGCCTTTGTCCAGACGAAGCGGAAACTCCTCAATGACTGCGACCTCTGGTGTATCGTCAGCCTTCCCGGCGGCGTCTTTACCGCAGCAGGCGCAGGGGTCAAGACGAACCTGCTTTTTTTCATGAGAGGTGGACCGACAGAGAAGATATGGTATTATGATCTTTCTGATATCAAGGTAGGCAAAAAATCGCCGCTGACGATTGACAAATTTGAAGACTTTTTCCGACTTTTGCCGAAGAGAGAGGGCAGCGAACGAAGCTGGACAGTAACACGTGAAGAGATTGAGGCAAAAAACTACGATCTTAAGGCAGTAAACCCCAATGCAAAAAATAATGAAGACACACGAACGCCCGAAGAACTCCTCGACATCATCGAAGCTAAAGGTAATGAAGTGGCCGAAGCTCTGGCATCGCTGAAAAGATGGGATAAGCGCAACTCATTAGGACGTTGACTTTTTTCCGTTTTATGCACACAATTACAGAATGATCGGCATTTCGAAGCTCTACTGCGGGGCTGTCGAGGCATCGGACCCGCTCCGCTACGGAAGGGAATCGGGCAAGCTCCCCTCGCACCTCCTCCAGTTCTCGAAAGACAAGAAGCCCGTTGTCGTCTGGAATATGACGAAGCGGTGCAACCTGCGGTGCGTCCACTGCTACGCGCTTGCAGAGGGCGAGGATTACAAAGGCAATGAGCTGTCAACCGAAGAGGGAAAGAGGCTGATCGACGACCTCGCGCAGTTCGGCGTGCCGGTGATCCTTTTTTCCGGCGGAGAGCCGCTTCTGCGGGAGGACCTTCCGGAGCTTATCGATCACGCCGTTAAAAAGGGCCTGCGGGCCGTGATCTCGACGAACGGAACGCTCATTACAGAAGAGAAGGCACAGAGGTTTGCCCGGTCGTCGCTCTCCTATATCGGCATCAGCCTCGACGGCATCGGCGCTGTCAATGATCTCTTCCGGGGCAAAAAGGGCGCCTTCGAAAAGGCCCTCGCAGGCTTGAGGAGCGCGAAGAAGGCAGGCATCAAGGTAGGCCTGCGGTTCACCATAAATAAAAGAAACTATCAGGAGATACCGAAGATATTCGACCTCATCGGGGAAGAGGGCATTGAACGGGTATGCTTCTACCACCTTGTCTATTCGGGCCGGGGGTCAAAGCTCAAAGACGACGACCTTGCCCACAACGAAGTGCGCAAGGTGGTGGATGACATCATGGACCGGACAAAGGAATTTTTCGATAAAGGCAAGCCGATCGAGGTGCTCACCGTCGACAACCATGCCGACGGCCCTTATGTCTACATGCGGCTTCAGCAGGAAGATCCGGTGCGGGCAAAAGAGGTCTACGAGCTCCTCATGATGAACGAGGGGAATGCATCCGGCGTGGGGATCGCCTGCGTCGACGAAGAAGGCAATGTGCATGCGGACCAGTTCTGGAGGCACTACAGCTTCGGCAATGTAAGGGAGAGGCCCTTCGGCGAGATCTGGATGGACACCGGAAATGACCTCATGGCAAAGCTGAAAGAGAAAAAGAGATACGTGGGAGGAAGGTGCGCCCGGTGCAGGTGGCTTAGCATCTGCGGAGGCAATTTCCGGGTGCGCGCGGAGGCGGCAACAGGCGATGTCTGGGCAGAAGACCCACAGTGCTACTTAACGGATCAAGAGATCAGTTGACAGCTATCAGCCATCAGCATAAGGCAAAGGAGCAATCATGAACTTTCCTGAATACCGACCAAGAAGGCTGAGAAAGAACGAGAAATTCAGAAAGATGATCGAGGAGACAACCGTCTCCCCGCAGCACCTCATCTACCCGCTCTTTGTAAAGGAGATGCACGAGGAGAAGGTTCCCGTCCCGTCCATGCCCGACATATACCAGTTCTCCATTGAAGGGCTTATGCGCGAGATCGAGGACGTGGCGAGCCTTTCCATACCGGCCATCCTCCTTTTCGGCATCCCTGAAAGGAAAGATGAAACAGGAAGCGGCGCCTATGACGAGAACGGGATCGTCCAGAATGCAACAAAGCGCATCAAGAAGCTCTTCGGCGACGACATCCTCGTTATTACCGATGTGTGCATGTGCGAATATACGAGCCACGGTCACTGCGGGATCGTGAGGGACGGCGAAGTGGACAACGACGAGACATTGAAGCTCCTCGCGCAAAGCGCGCTGACGCATGCAGGGGCGG
>JAKQBZ010000148.1 GCA_029559435.1 Deltaproteobacteria bacterium
GATGACCCAGAGGTCTCTGATTATTTCAGGAGAGGTGACCTTGAAGTCAGGCGGGTTTTTCGGCTCTCGTTTTTCCATCCTGTCCGTGAACGCCTGTATTTTTTCTTTGTCGTTCAGTGAAATGCGGGCAACCCCCGTGAACATTTTCGTAATGCAGGGGTAGCAATCAGGCCAGATGTGCACAGAAACCACCCAACAGACGTGAAAGGTAAAAGGTAAAAGGTGAAAGGTGAAAGGTGAAAGGTACTTCGATGAATAACACGTCCGCTCCTTGTGCCACGTTTTCTTGTACTATAGAAGATTGCGAGACAATCTTCAACTGATTTTAATACACAAATTTCATGGCGAAAGGGGAGAGGGGAGAGATAACGGGCGAGAGGGGATAGTGGCGATGAGAGGGGCGAGGGGGATCGTGGATGCGAGGCACCACATGTCTTTCGTCCAGCATCCAGCATCGAGTATCCAGCGGCCAGTTCTTAAAGATATGGTTTTTCGCTGAAAAAAATAATAGAATACGGAACGAAAAATGAAGATGATCGGGATCATACTGAACGGCATGATGGAAAAGGTCCCTGCGAACACAACGATAGCAGACCTGATACGAACAATGGATGAGAAGGACTCCGGCCTTATCGTGGAGCTTAACAACCGTTTTGTGTTTCCCCAGAAGTATCCCGAAGCCGTCCTGTCGGAAGGGGATAAGGTAGAATTCATCAATCCCGATTTCGGAGGATAAAACACGCATGCGCTCTAAGCGTTTATTGTGTTTATAGCGTTTTTTTGGTCTGTTTGGTCTATCCTGTCGTAACGTTGAACATAGAACATTGAACGTTGAACCGGTTCACTCGTCTTGCCATATGAGGAGCATGTCGATGAAGGCGCGGGCGATCCTCGACAGGCTGTCTTCGTTGACGTACACGATATTCGTGCGCATCGTTATGGAAACATCGGAGATCGCGATCTCTTTTAATATCCCCTGGGAGAGCTCCTTTTCCACGGCCGATCGTACGATGAAGGAGGCCCCTTCGCCCCTCTCCAGAAGCTCCTTTATGAATTCGAGGTTGCTTGCTTCGTAGAGTATCGCAGGCGAGAGGCGCATCTTTTTGAACATATCGATCACCGCCTTGCGGGTTGCCGAGCCTTCCTCTCTCATCACCAGGGGAAAACGAGCAAGCTCTTTCATGGTAATCGAATTCTTTTTTGCGAGGATGTGGTCAGGAGAGGCTACCAGAAGGACCTCTTCCTCGCCAAATGCGGTGGCCTGAAGAGGCTTCGGGTATTCAGTGCTTGCCACGATCGCCAGTTCGTTTTGCATATTGAACAGGCTCTGGATCATCTCCAGGGAGCTCCCCTCGCTCAAATGTATGCTTACCCCGGGATAGAGCGCATGAAAGTGCGATATATAGTTCGGCATGAGATAGTGGGCGTATGTTTTTGTCGTCCCTATGTGGAGGGCGCCTTTTTTTATTTCTTTGACCTCGTTGATCGCCTTCTCTGCTTCGTTTTCAAGCTCGAATATCCTTTGCGCGTATTCGAGGAGCAATTTTCCGGCCCCGGAGAGAAAGACCTTGTTGCCGATCTTATTGAAAAGCTTGACCTGCAGCATCGCCTCAAGCTGTTTTATCTGGATCGATACGGCAGGCTGCGATATGGAGAGCCGTTCCGCCGCCCTTGAGAAGTTGAGCTCCCGGGCAGACTCATAAAAGACCCTAAGGTGATTAAAATTCATTATAATGAATTATTCCATAACTTTTATTTATAGACAAGATAATTTTTATGTATTTGACTATTTTTCGCATATTTAGGATTCTCATCTCATACAGTAAATTTTACAGGAGGGTTATCTATGAAAGATATGAGGGATTTTATTGCGCAGGCAGAAAAAGAAGGGGAACTCAAAAGGATAAAGGCGCAGGTTGACTGGAATCTCGAGCTGTCGCACATAGCCAAGCTGAACGAGGAAAAAAGCGGGCCGGCACTTCTCTTCGAGAATGTCAAGGGCTACAAGACGCCGGTGATCACAAGCGTCTGTACGACGACCAGAAGGCTTGCCCTTATCATGGGCGAGCCCCGCGGATCAAGCCTCGTTGACCTGATGCGGGCGTGGGTGGAGAAAGGGAAAAAGAGCATTCCCCCGAAATGGGTGAAGAGCGCACCCTGCAAAGAGAATGTTATGAAGGGAAATAAGATCGATCTTTTTAAATTCCCTGTTCCCAAATTTTATCCCAAAGACGGCGGCCGGTTTTTCGGGACAGCGCACTTCGTGATCTCAAAAGACCCTGAAACGGGATGGGTCAACCTCGGGACCTACAGGGCGCAGCTCCTTGATAAAAATCATCTCGGCGTACAGTTCATCAAAGGCAAGCATGCCGACATCATGCTGAAAAAATATGCCGCAATGAAAAAGCCTATGCCGGTAGCTGCCGTCATAGGATGCGACCCGCTGCTCTTTCTTACCGGCGCAGCGCGCATCTCGGCATTCACATCGGAATATGATTTTGCCGGAGCGGTTCGAGGGGAGCCCATCGAGGTAGTAAAGGGCGAAACGGTTGACCTCCCGATCCCGGCACACGCTGAGATCGTTGTTGAAGGCGAAGTGGATGCCAGCAAGTTTATGCCGGAAGGGCCTTTCGGGGAATACACGGGATACTATTCCGGAGTAGGGACGGACGACAGGAACTTTATCAAGGTTAACTGCGTTACCTACAGGAATAACCCGGTCTTCTGGGGAACAACCGTGGGCAGGGCCGTAACCGATACGCATATGACGATGGCGCTTACTTACGGCGCAACGTTGTGGCAGCAGTTGACGGAGATGAAGATCCCGGGCATTAAGGCTGTCTACTGCCCGCCTGAGGGCTCAGGAAGGTTTCTTGCCATCATATCAATGAAGCAGATGTACCCCGGCCACGCCGACCAGGTCGGCACCGCCGCGATCTCAACGGAGATGGGGGCATACGGCCTCAAGACCGTAATCGTTGTTGATGAAGATATCGACCCCTGGGATATTCCGAGGGTCCTTTATGCCCTGAGCTTCCGGTTCCAGCCTAACCGCTGCCAGATAATCAAGCGCGGCCGCTCAACTCCGCTTGACCCGTCGCTCCCGATCGATGCGCGGGACATCACCGGAAGGATCATTATCGACGCGACGATCCCTTACGAGTGGAAGGAGAAGCCGATACCCATCGAGCTCGACCCGGAGATGGTAAAAAAGGTCCAGGCACGCTGGAAGGAGCTTGGATTCAAAGGGTAAACATAGCATTCAGCACTCAGCAGTCAGGCTTCAGCAAGATTTTTTCCATTTAGTTTTTTGCTGTAGGCTGAAAGCTGAAAGCTGTTCGCGAAGACAAGGGGGAATATAATGAGACCAATCAGATATACAGATGAAATGATAGCGGAGTTCAAGCGTGACGGATACTGGACCGACGAGATCTTTTCTGATTTCTGGACAAAAAATGCAAAGGAGCTGAAGGACAGGGAGGCGCTCGTTGATTCAAAATACCGCGTGACCTGGGGGCAGGCGAAGGACCTCATCGACGCGCTTGCGCTGGCATGGGTAAAGCTGGGGATCCCCAAAGACGCGCGCCTGATCATCCAGGCGCCCAACAGCGTGTACGGTTTTCTTGCCCGCGTCGCGAGCGAGAGGGCAGGGCTTGTCTCTCTTACCGTGTACCCTTACCTGCGGGAGAAAGAACTGGAGTATATGCTCGAGAGGACGGAAGCGTTCGCGGTCTGTATCCCGCAGATCTACAGGAAATTTAATTACCTTGAGATGTACAAAGGGCTTGTGGGCAAATCAAAGAACCTCAAATACTTTTTTCTCTTTGATGAAGATGTCCCCGATGGAGCGCCTGACGGGACATTCTCTTTGATCAAGCTGGCGCACCAGAAGATCGATCCGTCGGACCTCAGGCTTCTCGACGAACGGCGGTTCAGCTCAACAGATGATGTGGGGCTCCTGACGAGCACGACGGGGACGACAGGGCTCCCGAAGCTCGTAGAATGGCCCATCTCGTCAAGGGTGTGCACGTCAAAGGCGAGGATCGATATCTGGCGCCTCACCAAGGATGACATCACCATGGCCATCGCGCCTCACGCAGGCGGCGCAGCGGGGACCCTTACGTATTTTGCGGCGCCCCTTGCCGGCGCAAAGACAGTCCTGATGGAGGAATTTGACCCTGAGGGCGCTCTCGCCCTGATAGAAAAGGAAAAGGTGACCGCCATCGGCGTTGTCCCGACGCATCTTGTGCGGATGCTTGAAGCGGATGAAACAAAATATGACCTCAGCTCTCTCAGGTTCATACGGTCAGCCGGCGGTTATCTCCCGCCTCAGGTCGCAGAGGAGGCCGAAAGAAGATACAAGGCAATTATCACAAGCGACCTCGGAACACAGGACGTCGGCTCTGTCTCGGGCTGCACCATAGATGACCCGGGAGAGATACGGAGAAGGACCGTTGGAAGGATGCTTCCCGGCAATAAGGTGAGATTGCTGGACGACGACGGAAAAGATGTCCCGGAAGGAAACCCGGGCCAGTTGTGGTTCAGGGGGCCCCACGCCCCTGCAGGATATTACCGTGACCCCGAATCGACGGCGCCCGTGTTCGATAAGGACGGGTGGACAACGACAGGCGACATCGTGAAGTCAGAGGAAGGGTGCCTGTGGATCATGGGAAGGTCGAAGGATATGATCATCAGGGGCGGGCAGAATATCTACCCCGCAGAGATCGAAGGCATCCTGAACGAGCATCCGAAGGTTGCAAACGTCGCGATTGTCGGGTATCCTGATAAAGAGATGGGAGAGCGCGCATGCGCCTGTGTGGTGCCGAAAGCCGGCCAGGCCTTTACGAAAGAAGAGATGGTCTCTTTCCTGAAAGAGAAGAAGCTCGCGGCATTCAAGCTCCCTGAACGGCTCGAGGTCATGGGCGCGCTTCCGATCGTGGGAGATTCCGGAAAGGTCGACAAGAAGGTGCTCAAGTCCGATATCGAAAAAAAGGTGGCCGGGGGACAATGATGAAAAGAATACTGATCGTCTCTACCCTCGACACAAAGAGGGTAGAGACATTTTATTTGAGGGATGCGATAAAGAGGCTCGGCAAGGAGCCGGTGATCCTCGATATATCGATGAGGCAGCGGGAAGGCGCGAAGGCCGACATCCCGCCGCAGGAAGTGGCGAAGGCAGGCGGAAGCACCTTTGAAGAGATCCTTGCGTCGAAGGAGAGGGCGAAGAACACCGCCATCATGACGAAGGGCGCGCAGTCCATAGCCCTTGATATGTGGAAAGAAGGAAGGCTTGACGGGATCATCGGCATCGGCGGCTCCACAGGCTCTTTGATGGCTACAGATGTAATGAGGGCCCTTCCGTTCGGTGTTCCCAAGCTGATGATATCGGCGACCGCCGCCCTGCCCGGCATGTCGACGAGGTATATCGATATAGGCGATATCTCGCTGATGCATTCGGTGATAGAGGTATCGGGGTTGAGCGATATCCTGAAGAACGTGATAGAGCGCGGAGCCGGCGCAGTATGTGCCATGGCTGACGTCTCTCCGGTCAGGACAAAAAAGGAAGGAGAGAAGAGGCCGGCAATCGCGATCACGATGCTGAGCCCGGTGGAGCAATGCGCAAGCGGCGTGCGGGAGATGCTCGAGGCGGAAGGGTATCAGGTCATCGGTTTTTCAGCCGCAGGGATCAGCGACCGGGCAATGGAATTGATGATCGAGCAGGGATTGTTTGACGGGGTGATCGACCTTGCCCCCGGGGGCGTCATCGAGCATCTTGTAGGGGGAATGAAAGATGCCGGGCCGATCCGCATGGAGGCGGCAGGGAAGGTGGGCATACCGCAGGTCATCTCTACAGGAGGGGTCAACTATATTACTCCCCCAAAATCCAAATATACCGAAGAGCACAGGGCGAGGAAGAAATATGACCTTGATAAGTTCCGCACATGGATCAAGGCCTCGCCGGATGAGCTGAAAAAGGCAGCCGGCGTTTTTGCTGAAAAGCTGAACAGATCGAAGGGGCCGGTCAAGGTGATAATCCCCTTGAAAGGCTGGACAAATTTTGATATACCAGGGAGCGCGACATATGATCCCGAAGAAGACAGGGTATTTGTCGATGCGCTAAAAAAGGCCGTCAGTCCCGGGATCGAGGTCATAGAGGTTGACGCAAACATCGAAGAAAAAACCTTTGCGCGGGCGTTGGCCGACGCGCTGATGAAGTTGTTTAAATAGGAACATAACTTGTTTTGCCCGGCCGGCCCGGCCGAACGCGCTTCAGGGAATAAGGCGGGTCCCGGGTATGGCAATATTTTATTTATAGGAGGCTTGGATGTTTATATTACCAAAATTTGTGTTCCACGAGCCGCGGGATATATCGGAAGCATGCAAGATGATATCGGAGTTGAACGGCAGTTCGAAGATCATCGCTGGCGGCACTGATATTCTCGTAAATATGAAAAAGGGCCTGCTTTCGCCTAAATACCTTGTGAGCGTCGCAAAGATCGCAGGGATGTCGGAGATCGAGCCGGGAAGCGGAACCATCTCCATCGGCGCCCATCTGATCGTGGCAAAGCTGGCTGAGTTCGATATTATAAGAACAAAGCTCCCTTCTCTTGCGAAGGCCGCCTCTGTTCTCGGATCCCCGCTTATCCGCAACAGGGCGACGATAGGGGGCAACATCGTTACGGCCAGGCCGGCCGCCGATCTGCCGCCGCCGCTTCTTGCAATGGGCGCGAAGGTGAAGCTGGAAAGCGCGAAGGGCGCAAGGGAAGTCGCCCTTGATGATTTTTTTACCGGCCCCGGCGCAACCGTAATGAAGCCCGATGAGATATTGAGCAGGGTCATCGTCGATGAAATGCCGCCATTTACGGGAAGCGACTATATAAAATTGGGCCACAGAAAGGCCCTTGAGATAGCTATTGTTGCCGTAGCGTCGCGGGTAACGCTCGACGGCCCCGACGGAAAGATAAAAGAGGCCAGGGTCATTTTAAGCTCCGTCGCGCCAAAGGCGATCCATGCCGTGTCCGCAGAAAAGGCGTTAATAGGAGAAAAACCAACCGAGGCGCTCGTAAAAAAGGCAGCCCAGCTCGCAGGGACGGACTGCTCGCCCATCACGGATATACGGGGCGGCGCCGGATATCGCTGCGCGATGGTTGAAGCATTGACGAAAAGAACATTGCTGGCTGCAATAAAAGAAGCCCAGGGCAAATAAGGAGAGGTGCGCGATGAAACAGTTAATAACACTTTTTGTAAATGACAAGGAATACGAGATCGCCGTAGCGCCCAACCGCACCCTTACCCAGGTGCTCCGGGAAGACCTTGACCTTCTCGGCACAAAGGAAGGATGCGGGGTGGGAGACTGCGGC
>JAKQBZ010000151.1 GCA_029559435.1 Deltaproteobacteria bacterium
CCCATAGCTAAAAAGGCGGCCCATAGAGCCCAAACACCATTGTAGCAGTTCGTATATCAAATATTGAATAACCAATAACCAAGCATCAATCACCAATAAATATCCAATACCCAATGACCGAATACCCAAACGGGAAACAATACGGTCAAGTCTCTGTTTGGTTATTGAGCATTGGGTATTGGTGATTAATTGGAGCTTGGTTATTGGTGTTTGGTGATTCTCTGTAGTATCTGTAATATTGGAAGGACTGCGTGGAATGTTCCGTTCAATTTGGGCTGCGAAAGGCAGGGTCCTTAAGGCCGAGGCCCTGAAAAACGAGCATGAGGGCCAGGTCTGCGATTTGATCGACCTTATCCTGCCTGTCATAATCAAACCAGTATGTGGTCCACGTCAGCATTCCCAGCAAAAAAAGCGCCGCCCAGGACGGTTTAATGCCGGCATCCACCCTGCACTCTGACTGAAGTTGGGCGATCGTGTCACGTATAAGAAGGTAGTGTTTTTTCCATTCCCCCTTTACTTCCCGAAAATACTTATCTTGCATGGCCAGCGCGTCGTGGATAAGGACGCGCAGCTCGGGATGTTTGCAGATGATCTGCGTTGTGAAGGTCCGGACCATATATGTGAGGCGCTTCAGGGGGTCATCTATAGAAGTTGCTTCATCCAAGTAGGGCCTCAGGTCCCTTTCTATAGATTCCATGTGAACCGATAAAAGCAGGTTCCGCTTGCTTCCGAAATAGTGATACAGCGTCGGCCTCGTGAGTTTCGCCGCGGAACAGATGTCCGTAGTCGATGCGGAAACCGAGCTCCCCTTTTTGAGAAGAAGCTGCATGGTCGTTTGTATGATCTTTAACCTTTTTTTATGGGACGCCTTTTTTCTTTTCGTGGATGCCATCATTCCTCTTGCCAGGCAGAACATATACTTTATATCCATCTTTGCGTAATTTGTCAATCTGTCTTGTGTCATTCAGCTCGTCATTGTTTTTATCTAATATTCACCAATACATTGATATTCTGTAATATAATACTTGACAACCTTGTATACTTTTATTATATTTTTCAATCTGTATTATACATATCTGTATATATTGTTTTGTCGAGACGTTGTATTGGCATACGTTATTATAAGGAGGTTCAACATGTCTCAATTTTACCGGAGATTGCCGAGGCTGCAGTATTTTCTCCCCAAAACCCTCGATGAGGCCCTGTCGTTTCTCAAAGAGCACAAGGCAGCGGCAAGGCTCTTCGCGGGCGGCACAGACCTCGTCCCGCAGCTGAAAAAACGCGAGACTGATATTCCCCTTTACCTTGTTGACCTGAAGGGCATACAGGGTCTGGACGCCATTACCTATGACGAAGTGGCCGGCCTTAAAATAGGCCCTCTGGCAACAATAAGCGCGATTGCAACCTGTCCTTTCGTCCAGGACCATTACCCGTCCCTTTTCCAGGCCGCATCAAGCATGGCATCCCCCCAAGTGAGGAACCGGGGAACTTTTGCAGGGAATATCTGCAGCGCTGTTCCCTCTGCCGACAGTGCCCCGGCCCTCCTTGCCCTTGAGGCATCGGTCAGGCTTCTGGGCC
The DNA here is from genome assembly GCA_029559435.1 of Deltaproteobacteria bacterium. Classification (GTDB taxonomy): domain Bacteria; phylum Desulfobacterota; class Syntrophorhabdia; order Syntrophorhabdales; family Syntrophorhabdaceae; genus UBA5609. The sequence continues at coordinate 1,579 of JAKQBZ010000151.1, forward strand.
GGAAAGGGGAGAGAGAGGTTCCCATAGGCCAATTCTTTACCGGCCCCCGCAAGACAGTCCTAGAAGCGGACGAGATGCTCCTTGAGATAGGGGTGCCAAGTCCAAAACCGGGGAGCCGGGGCGTGTACCTGAAGCTTTCACCGCGCCACTCGATGGACCTTGCCATTGTCGGCGTCGCCGCCGTGGGAACCTGTGAGGATGGAATGTGCAAGGATATTAAGATAGCCCTTGGGGCCGTTGCGCCGACGCCGATAAGGGTGCCGGCGGCTGAAGCGACCCTTGAGGGAAAGCGCGTAACGCCGGGGATCATTGAAGAGGCGTCACAAAAGGCCGCTTCACAGTGCAGCCCCATAGACGACCACAGGGCATCGCAGGAATACAGGCGCGATATGGTCTACATCCTGGCAAGGCGGGCGCTCAATCGCGTTCTCGTGCAGTAGGAGGGCATAATGGAACAGATCAAATTAACGGTAAACGGCAAGGACTATGAATTGCAGGTAAGGCCTTGGGCTACGCTCCTCGAGGTTATCAGGGAGGACCTGGGATTGACCGGGGCAAAGGAAGGATGCGGCGAGGGCGAATGCGGGGCCTGCACGGTTATTATGGATGGAAAAGCGGTGAACTCCTGCATTGTGCTTGCAGTGGAAGCCAACGGCAGACAGATCACGACCATAGAAGGACTTGCAGAAGGCGATAAGCTCCATCCGGTACAGGAGGCATTCTTGAGAAAGGCGGCATGCAGTGCGGCTTTTGCACTCCCGGGATGATCCTTTCCACAAAGATTCTCCTCGACGGGAACAAGAACCCTACCGACGAGGAGATACGCAAGGGCCTGGAGGGCAACTTTTGCCGCTGCACAGGCTATACGAAGATCTTCGAGTCCGTCAAGGCTGCAGCACAAAAGGTCAGGGGGTGAGAGAGATGAAAGAATATACGGTCATCGGACAACGGGTGCCCAGGATCGACGGCAGGGAAAAGGTAATGGGACAGGCAAAGTACGCTGCCGACTATTCCCTGCCGGGCATGCTCTTTTGCAAGGTGGCGCGCCTTCCCGTTGCGCACGCGCGGATCCTCAATATTGATACAAGCAAGGCGGAGCGACTTCCGGGGGTAAAGGCCGTGGTAACCGCAAAGGACTTCAACGGCTGGACATGGGGCTTTATGGCAAACACCAGGGACGAGCCGCCCCTGGCCATGGACAAGGTCCGCTACTATATGGAGGCCGTGGCGGGCGTGGCGGCCATTGACGAGGACATCGCCGAAGAGGCCTGCGACCTCATCAAGGTCGACTACGAAGAGCTTCCGGCCGTTTTCGACCCCGAGGAGGCGATACAGGAAGGCGCCCCGGTGGTCCACGATTACCGGCCGAACAACGTGAGCGTGGAGTACCACTGGAACTTCGGCGACGTGGAGAAGGCCTTCGCCGAATCCCACCTGGTCAGGGAAGACCGCTTCAGGACATCAAGGGCGACAAAGGGCTACCTGGAGCCCCCGGCCTCGCTGGCATGGTATGACCCTGCAGGCTCCATCACCGTCTGGGCCGCCAAGCAGAGCCCCTACTTCCACTACCGGCACCTCGCGGCCTGCTTTGGGCTCCCCCTGTCTAAGATACGGGTGATACAGCCCTTTATCGGGGGCGGCTTCGGGGGAACAAAGAACGACTCCGTTGCCGGCGATTTCTGCGCCGTGCTGCTTTCCAGGATGACGGGGAAGCCGGTCAAGTTCATCTACACCCAGGAGGAGGAGCTGACCGTTTCCAAAAGAAGGCACTCGATGATCGTCTACAACAAGATGGGCATGTCAAAGGACGGCCTCATCACGGCCATTCAAAGCCGCGTCATTGCCGACGGCGGCGGGTATACTGCCGTAAGCCCCCTTACGATGTACCTTACCGGGTGCTGCACTCCGCTGCCTTACAGGCTCCCCAACTACAAGTACGACTGCTACAGGGCATTCACCAATAACCCCATCTGCGCAGCAATGCGCGGTCACGGCGTGACCCACACGCGCTTCGCCTGCGAGATACAGATGGAGATGATGGCCGAAGAGCTTGGCATCGACCCCGTGGAGATCCGCATGCGAAACGCCATCGACAACCCCAAGCCGGGCGAGATCTATCGGACCATAAACGATATGACCCTCAAGACCTGCGGGATCAAAGAGGCGATCCAGACCCTCGTCAGGGACCCGCTCTGGGCGCAAAAAGATGAGGCTCCCAAACAGGACGGCAGCGTGTCCTACGGGGTGGGCATGTCGGCAACTTCCTACCTGGGCGGCGCCCGCCAGCTTGGCCACCAATCCTGCGCCGCTACGGTCAGGATATGCGAAGACGGCACGGTGAACCTGATCACCGGCGCCACGGACTGCGGCCAGGGGTCAGACACGGTGCTTGCAATGATCGCGGCGGAAGAGCTGGGGGTAAGATACCAGGATATCGATTTCAAGATGGTTGACAGCGCCTACACGCCGGTCGATCCCGGAAGCTACGGGAGCCGCGTGACGGTCCTGGCGGGCCAGGCCGTACAGACCGCCGCCGCCGATGCAAAAAAGCAGCTCCTTGACATCCTCGGCCGTGAATGGAAGGTAAACCCCGGTGAGATCGAGATCAAAAACGCAGAGGTCTACCATAAATCCAATCCCTCGCGCAGGATCCCTTTTGACAAGCTGGCCAAGATCGCCTGCTATTCCGGTTCGGGGGCCGTGATCATAGGAAAGGGTTATTCGGGCTATGGAATCGAGCCGCTGGGCTTCGAGAACGGCAGAGGCAATGCTGGCACATCGTTCAGCTTCACGGCCCAGACGACCCGGGCCGGGGTGGACATGGAGACCGGCCATGTGACGATAAGCGATTTTGTGATCGCCCATGATTGCGGGAGGCCGCTGAACCCGATCGGGGCAGAAAGCCAGAACGAAGGGGGCGCGGTACAGGGCATGGGGCAGGCAATATATGAGGATTTTATCATGGACAGGGGCAAGACGCTCAACCCTACCTTCCTTGATTACAAGATGCCCCGCTCCACTGACGTGCCCAATATCAAGGTGATCGACATCATCACCGACGACCCTGACGGCCCCTTCGGCGCCAAAGAGGCCTCTGAAGGAAGCCACGTGAGCGCGCCGCCTTCAGTGGTCGCCGCAATCCACGACGCCACCGGCATCTGGTTCAAGGAGCAGCCCGTCACAGCGGAGAAGATCGTAAAGGGGCTGAAGGAGAAAGGCAAGTGGCCCCGGTAAAGGCGTATATCAGCGAGCACCGCTCGCGAGAGGGGGAGGCGGGCAGAAAGCAGAAAACCTGTGAAGCGTGAGAGGAAGAAGCCATGAATCATGGAGCGCACAGGATGCACAGATGGGCATCGATGCTCTATGATGGCGACGTATCAGGGTTGAAAACCTTTCACCTTTTACCTTTTACGAATTAAAACCTTATTTGTTTTAGGGGCATTAAAAACCTTAAGGGGGTTGAAGCATGGAATCTTATTTCTGGTGGACGGAAGAGCAGAAGAAATTCGCAGAGGACGTTCATGCATTCGTCAAAGAGGTGATGCCGAGAGACGCCGAGACGCGATGGACGAGGGAATTCCCCTGGGACATCTTTCAGAAGATCGGCGAGAAGGGATTTACAGGGGCGGGCATCCCGAAAGAATACGGCGGCCTCGGGTTGGGTGCGACCGGCGCGTGCATCGCAGCGGAGGCGTTCAACCGGATGCCGGGCCCTGGAAGGGCCTTCGTCGGCAACATGCTTGGGGGCCTTCGGCAAATTATTGAATACGGCAGCGAGGAACAGAAAAAAAGTGTTCTCCCGCGCATCGCGAAAGGAGAGCTTGGGGCGATCGTTATCACCGAGCCCTTTGCGGGCACTGATGCGGCAGCGATCGAGACAACGGCAAGGCGCGAGGGGGATGTTTACATATTGAACGGCAAGAAGCGATATATCGTTTCTGCCGGCGTCGCGACAAGGCATATGGTCTATGCCCGCACGAGCGACAACCCGGAAGATATCCGGAGCTACCGCCATCTCACCGCATTCATCGTCGAAAAAGGGGCCCCCGGATTTTCCGTTGAAAAGATCAATGAGATAATCGGGTTTGAAAATATCCAGAACGGCGTATTGAACTTCGACAAGGTACCTGTGCCCGTAGCGAACCGCATCGGTCAGGAAGGGGAGGGGTGGCGGGTAATGACAGCCGGGCTCAACTTCGAAAGGACCCTCATCTCCGCTTCAGTGACAGGCTGGATAGGAGAGCTTTTGAAGAATGCAGTGCCTTATGCGCAGAGGAGGGTTCAGTTCGGCCGGCCCACGATCGATCTGCAGACGAACCAGTTCAAGATCGCCGACCTGATCATCAAGACAAAGATGGCGCGCCTGATGACATACTATACGGCCTACCTCTGGGATCTCGGGGTGGATATCACCGTCGAATCGAATGTGGCCAAGGTCTTTAACTGCGAGTCGGCAATGCAGGCAAGCATCGACGCGATACAGGTAATGGGGGGCGATGGCGTGACGCCTTTTTATCCCCTTGAGGAGATCATGAACGTGGCCAAGGTTGAAAATATCGCCGGCGGCACCATGGAGGCCTGCAGGCTCGTCATCTTCAGGACAGCCATGCGCCAGATGGCAGAAGACCTCAGGATGGAGCGCCGGGTTATCCATCCCGCGCTGGGAGTGCCGGTGCCGGTTTCCGGCACGTCAGAAAAAGTGAAAGATATCGACGAGGACAAGCTGCTCGCAGCGATCGCGGAAGACTACCGCGTAAACCCGGGCCTTTTCATAAGCCGCGAGGACATCAGTGAGCTTTTTGATACAGATAACGCCGTCCTTGACGACCTTCTCATCTCGCTGGAGAAGAAAGGCCTTGTCAGGCTCTACCGGGACAAGAAAGGAATCGCTCTGGCAAAGGCAACCTACGAAGGACTCAACGAGGCCCATCCGCAGGAATACTACAAATGGTTTCCTTCATGGATCGGCAACGGGAAGGACAGAATCTTTTAGAGGAGGTGATGCAGGAAAGGTTCCTGGGGGGCAGCGTTCCTTTGGGGCACGAAAGCCAGGGAATGATTGACAAAAGGTATTTTTATCGTACAATGGACATAGGCAGCAAAATATAAGAACAAGGGGGTTAGGTATGAAAAGATTTGTTGGTATAATGTTTTTTGTCTTAATCTTTTGTTTTGTCTCAACGATTGCACTTAGTGCGCCTTTGGTTTTAAAAGCGGTCACGGCCTTCCCTAAGAACCATGCCAATAATGATACGGTCCAGATGTTTGTTGATAGGGTAAACCAGCGGTGCAAAGGCCAGGTTGAGATACGGTGGCTTGGCGGACCTGAAGTTACCGCAGCCTTTGACCAGATCACCGCCCTGAAGTCAGGCACCATCGACATGATCCTGTACTATCCTTTCGGCTACATGAAGCAATTGATGCCCGAGGCTGAGGCAAAGGGCCTTTCCGAGCTCGCCGACTGGGAAGAAAGAAGGACAGGCGCATTTGAGCTGTGGGGAGAAATATTTGCAAAAAGGGTAAATGCCAAATATATTGGAAGGCTCCATAATCTGATCCCCTTCATGCTCTATACAAACAAAAAGATCACAAAGCTCGAGGATTTCAAGGGAATGAAGATAAGGGTCATGCCCTTATATGTCCCCTTTATAAAAGCCCTGGGGGCTTCTCCGATCTTGATACCGCCGACCGACATTCATACCGCCATGGAACGAAAGG
>JAKQBZ010000152.1 GCA_029559435.1 Deltaproteobacteria bacterium
TAGGGATCGGGATAATTTTCGGCGTTGTGATCGGCGGGATCGTTGCCTGGGTGATCGCTTCCCATCGTTACCAGGCAAGAAGCGGTGCCCTGGAGAGCCGTGCGAGCTCTGCCGAGGCTATCGCCGATGAACGGGGCAGGCAAGCTCAGCAGAAGGACGAAGAGATCGCAGGGCTAAGGAGTGTATTGGCGCAGGAACAGCAGGGCAAGGTTGAGGCATTAACCAAGCTCGAGGCATCGGAGAGACATCTCAAGGAGGAGATCGAACGTTTTGATGCCATACGAAATGAGCTCAGCGAGACATTTAAGGCGTTGTCCCTCGATGCCCTCACAAAAAACACCGACGAGTTCAAGAAATATGCAGATGAGTTTATTAAACTTGCTGAGGAAAAGCTGAAAACTCAGGCAACGGAAGGCAAAAAGGAGCTCGAAGGCAAAAAGGAGCTCATTGACCAGAATATCGAGGCCATAGGGAAGACCTTATCGGATGTGCAGAAGCGGATCGAAGAGGTCGGCAAGTCGAGCGGTGAAAAGTTCTCAGAGGTTGCGACCCTTATCAAAAAACATGAAGATGTAACAACGAAGCTGAAAGATACTACTGAACATTTAGGCCAGGCCCTGGCGAGCTCAAAGAAGCGCGGCGAATGGGGCGAGCGTATGGCAGAAGACATTGTAAAGCTTGTCGGGATGGTAGAAGGGATAAATTACATCAAGCAGAAGACGCTCGAGAGTTCCTCGGGCAGGCCCGACTATACCTTTCTGCTCCCCAATGATCTGAAGATCAACATGGACGTCAAGTTCCCCCTCGACAACTACACGAACTACCTCAACGCGGAGTCGGACCATGATAAAAAACGATACAGGGAAGAACTGCTCAGGAATACGAAGGTCATGATAAAACAGGTCACGGGACGTGAATATATAAATCCGTCCGAAAATACCGTTGATTATGTTATTGTCTTTATCCCGAACGAACAGGTATATAGCTTCATCAATGAAGCTGACCCTGCGATGATGGACGAAGCGCTAAGGCAGAAGGTCATCCTCTGCTCGCCGTTCACGCTCTACGCCGTGCTTGCTGTGATCAGGCAGGCCATTGAAAATTTCAACCTTGAGCGGACCGCATCAGAGATCCTGAAGCTCCTGGCCGATTTCTCCAAGCAATGGAACTTATACAAAGAGAAATTCAAGACAATGGGCGACAGGATCGATGCCGCGAAAAAAGAATATGACCTCCTCGTTATCACAAGGGTCAATATGCTTGAAAGGCCGCTCAGGAAGATAGACGCACTGGCGAAGCAGGAAATAGCCCTGGAGACAGAGAACAGCGCTGAAGAGCCATAGACGGATACAAGAACATTATTTCTTGTTAATTCAGGGTACAATGCATCACGTGAGCCCCACAGTGACGTTCTCGCCCTTTCCGATACCTGACCTTTCTTTGAAGCTGCCCTGAAAGCATCCGAACTCAAGGTACCCGGAGCTTCCGGTCAGGCACGTATAGTCGCCTTCGTAATAGCTTTTATGGATGGTCGTGAAGGACAGGTCATTGATGCTGATCGTAAACGACCTGCCCTGGATGAACTGTTCGAGGGTGTCAATGTGGATATTCGTGATCGCGTTCCCGAAGCGGTCGAAGCGGACGACCTCGCCGGCAAGGCGGTCGCCTTCGATGAGGGGAAAGATGTCCGCGAACCGCGCGGCATCGTGGACCATCCTCCCGAAGGCGGATGGGTGGAATCCCGTTGACAGGTGGGCTGCGGCAGGCGCGAAGATGTCCCGCCCGTGAAAGGTGGAGCTTATCTCCCTGCGCATGAACTCCGGGTTCTCTATCGTGTACGCCTCGTATCCGCTTTTATAAAGGAGGGTAAAGATGCCGTTGTCGGGGCCGACGAAGAGGTGATTGCCCTTCACGACGATAATGGGCCGCCTCGCGCTCCCGACAGTGGGGTCAACGACGCAGAGGTGGATCGTATCGTCCGGGAAATGCCTGTAATACTCTTCAACGATGAACGAGCCCTCCCTGATGTCCTGGGGGTCCACCTCCTGGGTGATGTCCACGATCGTCACGTTGGGATTGATAGAGAGGATGACCCCCTTCATGATGCCGGTATAGGGGTCTTTCAGGCCGAAATCGGTTAGGAGGGTTATTATCTTCATTTTTAATAAGATACGCTGTGAAAAAACGGTGCCGGGATATCCCCGGCAAACACGCTCATTGCGCTCCAGCGGCTCCAATCGCTCGCGTTCGGCTTCGGAACTTTTGCTGCGCAAAAGACCGAGCTTCCTCGCCTCACGACGGTTTGCCGGGGATATCCCGGCACCGTTACTCGTCCTAAAGGAAAATCCTGGTTTGACTTAATCAAAAAAGCATCCTGATATATTTTTTGAACGGTTTTTCAATGATGCCCTTCTCGGTGATGAAGTTGGCAATGAGCTGCGCGGGGGTGATGTCGAACGAATAGTACCGCGCCTTCACGTCCTTGACGGTGAGCAGCTGTTTTTTCAGATATTTTACCTCGCTCCCGTCCCGCTCTTCTATGGGGATGTATGTGCCGTTCTGGATATTGGGGTCAAAGGTGGAGACCGGCGCGGCGATAAGGAAAGGGATCCTGAACTGATGTGCCGCCAGGGCTATCATGAAGGTGCCGACCTTGTTTGCCGTGTCGCCGTTCAAGGCTATCCTGTCGGCGCCGGTGATGACCTTGCTGATGCCCTTATTGGAGGCGAGAAACCCCACGTTGTTATCGGGGATAAGCTCAACGGGGATCCCCTCCTGGAATAATTCCCATACCGTGAGGCGGGCGCCCTGGAAATAGGGCCTCGTCTCTGTGGCGATGACCTTGATCTTTTTTCCTGACTCGTGCGCTGCCCGTATGACGCCGAGGGCGGTGCCGTATCCGCCCGTTGCAAGGGCGCCTGCGTTGCAGTGGGTGAGGATGGTGTCTCCGTCGTCGATCAGCTCAGCGCCGTAGAGCGAAAGCATCCTGTTGTTTTCGATATCCTCAACGTGGATCGAGATCGCCTCCTGGAGCATGCTGTCCGGCATATCGAGGTCATCGTGAGACCTGCCGTACGCATCCTTCATCCTCTTCAGCGCCCAGGCAAGGTTGACAGCAGTGGGCCTCGTGGCGGCGAGCCTCTCGCATACCCTGTCCATATCCCTGCCGGTGAAGCGCCTTTTTGCAGCGACAACCTCGCGGATCCCCAGGACCACGCCGTACGCGGCAACGATCCCTATAAGCGGGGCGCCCCTCACCGTCATGTTCAGGATGGCAGCGGCGACCTCTTTCAAGGTCTTGCACCGGACATAGGTCTTTTTGAACGGCAGCTCCCTCTGGTCGAGGAGATACAGTGAGCCATCTTTCCAGTAAATATGATCGGTCATGGTAAACTCCTTAAAGAAAGCTGTCAGCGATCAGCAGTCAGCCCTTCAGCCTCTTCAGCATCAGCTCGTTGAGGAGCTTCGGGTTCGCCTTGCCTTTCGTTTCCTTCATGACCTGGCCGACGAAGAACCCGAGGAGCTTCTCTTTGCCCGCCTTGAACTCCGCCACTTCTTTCGGCGAACGGGCAATGACCTGGTCTATGATACGGGCGATCGCATCTTCATCGGAGATCTGGACCATGCCCTTTTCCGCGACGAGCTGTTTCGGAGAGGCGCCGCTCTTGAAAAGCTCCGGGAAGACATCCTTTGCGATCTTGGCGCTTATCGTCCCGTCCTTGATGAGGGACAAAAGCTCCGCGAGATGGGCCGGCGACAGCGGTGAATCCTGCGCCGACGAGTCCCCGTCCTTTAATTCACGGAGGAGCTCCGTCATGATCCAGTTGCTCACTGTCTTCGGTTCCGGGAAGAGCCTGATAGCCTCTTCGAAATAATTGGCGAGGCCCTTGTCGGAAACGAGGATCTCCACGTCATACTTCGGCAGGCCGTATTCCTTCATGAACCGCTCCATCTTTTCCACGGGCAGTTCAGGCAAAGACCGCCTGACCTCTTCTATCCAGGCATCGTCAACGATCAGGGGGAGGAGGTCCGGTTCGGGAAAGTACCGGTAATCGTGCGCCTCTTCCTTGCCGCGCATCGAATAGGTGATGCCTTCATCGGCATTAAAAAGCCTCGTCTCCTGGACAATGGCCCCACCTTTACTGATGACGTCGATCTGCCGCTGTATCTCGTAATCGAGGGATCTCTCGATAAATTTGAATGAATTGAGGTTCTTTAGCTCTGCCCTTGTACCGAGCTCCTCTGTGCCTTTTTTTCGCACCGACACATTTGCATCGCACCGAAAGCTGCCTTCTTCCATGTTTCCGTCGCATATCTCAAGGTAGACAAGAATGTCCCTGAGCGCCTTGAGGTACTGTATCGCCTCTTCCGGCGTCCTCATGTCGGGCTCGCTGACGATCTCCAGAAGGGGAATGCTGGAGCGGTTGTAATCGACGAGGCTGTAAGAGCTTGTTTCAATGGTCGCCTCGTGGACGAGCTTGCCTGCGTCCTCTTCCATGTGGACCCTTTTTATCCGCATCCTCTTTTTGCCGCCGTTAATAAAAACGTCGAGGTAGCCGTTCTCACAGATGGGCTCCTCGTACTGGGATATCTGGTAGCCTTTCGGGAGGTCCGGGTAATAATAGTTCTTCCGGGCGAAGATGCTCTTCCGGTTGATGCCGCAGTGGAGCGCGATCCCGACCCTGATCGCAAAGTCCACGACCTTTTTGTTGAGCACGGGCAGCGCGCCAGGGAGCCCCATGCATGTCGGGCAGGTGTGGCTGTTCGGCTCGGCGCCGAATTTCGTAGAGCAGCCGCAAAAGAGCTTGCTGTCCGTTAAGAGATGGGCGTGAACCTCGAGGCCCATCACGCCTTCGTAATCACCGTAATCCACAATTCACCTCGTTAAAAAATAACCAATAACCAAACATCAATCACCAATTAATATCCAATAACCAATGACCGAACATCCAAACGGAAAACAAAGCCGATAAGTCTTGTTATCCCTAACGTAGTTTCTCCAGTATCAAGCATCGAGCGACCAGCATCGGGTGTCGGTTTACCAGAAAATATACAACAAGAACCGCGCCTTTTCAAAAGAATTGTCGAGAGGCGGTCAAATAGGTTATAGGTAATAGACAGAACGCCTCTATGAAACGAAACAAGAAAAAAGGGATTATCGGCAGGCTTATAAAAGCTGTTTTTGTCTTTGGGCTTCTCGCGGCGATAGGCTTCGTGGGTCTTTACTTTTTCTACCCGGACGTAGCGAAACTGAAAAAGCAGAACCCTGGCAAGACATCTTTCATGGAATACCGTGAGCAGGAATGGAAACAGAAAGGGAAGAAAATAAAAATACAGAGAAAATGGGTCTCGCTCAAGGAGATCTCCCCCTACCTTTTCAAGGCCGTGATCATCGCAGAGGACGACAAGTTCTGGTCCCATCACGGTTTTGACCTTGACGCGATCCAGAATGCCCTGGAAAAGAACGTTGAAAAGGGGAAGTTCAAATTCGGAGGGAGCACGATAAGCCAGCAGCTCACAAAAAATCTCTACCTTACGCCCGACAAGAACCCGATACGGAAACTGAAAGAGGCGATCATCACGTGGAGGATCGAGCGGATACTATCGAAACGGAGGATACTTGAACTTTACCTCAACGTAGTTGAATGGGGCGAAGGCATCTTCGGCGCCGAGGTGGCGTCGCTCCGTTATTTCGGCAAGCCCGCCGCGCTCCTGACAGCACAGGAGGCGGCTAAACTGGCAGTTATCCTGCCGAACCCGAGGAAGTACAAGCTGGACGGCTCTTCCCGGTACGTGGAGAAGCGGGCACAGATCATATACGATATCATGGTGAGGCGGGGGATCGTGGTGCCGGAATATGATGAAGTGGTGGAACAGAAGGAAAACGGGGAAAACCCGCCGATCATTGAGAACAACCCAGCACATTAACTCACAGAAACCTGCCCGAATAACCAATCACCAATACCCAAGCTCCAATTAATCACCAATACCCAATATTCAATCACCAGACAAAAAACCTGCCGGTGGTATTTCTCGTTTGGGTATTCGGTCATTGGGTATTAATTGGTGATTGATGTTTGGTTATTGGTGATTGAATATTACCAAGTGATCGATGCCTGTTTATTCCTGGACTGGTCTGTCAGGTTCGTATGACCATTTCCAGATGGGTTCCCTTGCCGACCTCTGATGTGATGTGAAACTCATCTGAGAAGCGCTTTATATTAGATAGCCCCATACCGGCACCAAAGCCCATGTGCACGATCTTGGGTGTAGCAGTAGAATAGCCTTCCTCCATGGCCAGCTCGATGTCCGCTATGCCCTGGCCTTCGTCTGTCGCTTCGATGTTGATCTGTTTGGGCGTCACGCGCAGGACGATCTTTCCGCGCTCCGCATAAGAGCAGATATTTATTTCAGCCTCGTATGTGACGATGGCTGCCCGCCTCACGACCTCTTTGGAAAATTTCATCTTTTGCAGCAGGGTTTTGACCTGCCTGGAGACGTGCCCGGCGTTTTCAAAGGTCTTGCCTTCTACGAGAAATGAATTCTCATAGGGCACGGTTTCATGAAAAGTCACGTTTCTCGGCGACCCTTTCTAAACAACCAACAATTCCGTGTGCGTATAACCTGCCGGCAGTTTCAAAGAGGATATATCGTGTTCCCAGAAGGGGGATCTTTAATTCTTCCGCAAGGAGGATCGTTTCAATCAAAGGGCGCTTACCACGAACTATGATAATGGCTGCAATATCAAGCACATCAGATGTGCGGACAACCTGCGGGTTCGTGAGGCCGGTCAACAACAGGCTTCCCGCCTTGGCAAAGGCCAGGACGTCGCTCATCAGGTCGGCGCCAAAGGCGGTCTTCACCTCCATATCCAGCTGGTCATGACCAACAAAGACTTCTGCTTCAAGTATTTCTTTAACCTCTCGTAGTTTCACTATCTTCTCCTTAATTCATTTAATAAATATAATATGTTAAAAACGAGAACATAATCAACCATAAATTGATTAGCTCATGGCAGGACACCCGTGAGGCGTAAGTCGTAAGGGGCTTGATCGTCTGATCGTCGAAGGCGTCGCGCCGAAGGGCCTTCTTTGCGATCTCGATGTACAATATACGAACTGCGATATACAATTTTTATGGGCTATCGGTTGGTCGACGCTATGCTCCCTGCGCTATAAGCCATCGGCTGTGCGCTGTTTTTAGAGAGGTACGTCTTCTTCGTCTTTTTCCGAAGGAAAATCTATATCAGCGTCTGCACGGGGGCCAGCGGAGGGCCGGCGGTCATCTCTCTCGCCAATGATGACCTTCATGGTATTGGCAACGATCTCGACGATCTTTCGCTTGTTTCCGTCCCTGCCTTCGAATTCGCGGGATTGGATCTTCCCTTCAATGTAAACAAGGTTCCCTTTCTTGAGCTGCTCCGCCCTTTCTGCGAGGTTTCTCCATGCAACGACCCTGTGCCACTCGGTTTTTTCCTGCCAGCCGCCGCTGCTTTTATCCCTCCATGCCTCTGTGGTGGCTATATTAAAGGTGGCGACAGGAGCGCCGTCTGTAGTATAACGCATTTCAGGGTCTGCGCCGAGCCTCCCGATGAGAATGACCTTATTGAGACTTGCCATATCGATCCCCCTTATCCTCTCGGAAAAATTTCCTTGGTTTATGAGACAATGATAACTTTACAATATAGTATGTCTTGTCAAATGTCAACGCCCATAAATGCCCATGCGGCATCAACGACACCCTGCTGTCAGAACTACCCGTATGACCATCATGCCGATTATATTCTTTTGATTATGGCAGTGAAACAAGAAAGTGTCCGATTCACCATTGTAAGTGACGAACCTGACCAAACAGACTAAACAGACCAGATAGACGAGATAGACCTTTTTATTGCGTAAGCGACTGAATGAGGCGTTTGTAGAGCGCCGCTTTGCTTGTGATGCCCGAGATGAAGTCCCAGGGGAAAAGCTCATCCTTCATTCTCTCCCGCAGGGCGTAAAAATTGAGGTTGACGGGGCTCTCTTTTATCACCTTGCTGATGGCCGCGCCGGAGGAGAGCGCGAGGACAATATCGGCGATCCGCCTGTCGCCGCGCGCAAAGACGCCCTGGATGAAGCTGTGTTTTATCGATTCGTGGGTGAAAAAGGTATTATCGATGGTTCCGAAGGCCTTCCTGAGGAGACCGATCTTTTCCTTAAGCGAGGCCGTGTCGTCCATGGGGAGCCACTGGAAGGGCGTAAAGGGTTTGGGCACAAAAGGGCTTGCGTGGACGGTGATGCTCCCGACAACCCCCTTCTTTGCCCCTTTTTTGACCATGACGTGCTTTATCCTTTTTGCGAGACCGGGTATGCTGTCGATATCCTCCTTTGTCTCCCCGGGCAGGCCGACCATGAAATAGAGCTTCAGGTTGAAAGGCTTAATATCGATGATCTCCCCGACCCTATCGATGATCTCCTTGTCTGTCATCGGTTTCCCGACGAAGCGCCGCAGCGCCTCCGTCCCTGCCTCGATCCCGAAGGTAAGCGTCTTTACTTCATCCTTGATAAGCTCCACGCATGACAGGGGGACCTCGTCGATCCGAAGCGACGGGAGGTGGATGCGCTTGCCGGCCTCCTTCAAGGCCCGCAGCTCGTCCATGAGACGGGGGTGGAAGGAAACGCCGCCGCCGAGGATGCCGATGTCCATACAGCCCGTCGTTATAGTGCTTACCTTTTCGTGGATGAAATGATACACATTCCCGATAAGACAGAAGGGACAACGCGACGGGCACCCCCTTGTCCCTTCTGCGAGGAACATGGAGGAGAACTCGGTCTTGCCGGCGATGATCGCCGACGTGCCGAGATCTTTGCCTTTGTAATGTCTTACGGAAACCCGGAGATCCCGCGGGATGAACTGGTCCAATGTGCCGTCTTCCTTGTACCTGACCTCCAGCGCCTGCGGGTTGTACGCCCAGTCGAACCCGCTTAAGCCCTCCACGATCCTTTTTCTTTTCTTTGCCCGCAGTTCCTCGTAGCGCTCCATAAATAGCGGCACGGTGCCCTCGACGTCGCCCATGATGAAAAGATCGAAGATGGTGTGCAGGGGCTCAGGGTTGGACATGACGCATACTCCTCCGCCGACAACGAGCGGGTCCTTCTCTTTCCGTCCGCGGGCATGGATGTCGATCCCGGCGCGGCGCAGCATTTCTGGTATATTGATGTAGTCAAGCTCGAAGGAGATGGAAAAGAATATGACCTCGAAGGAGGACAGCGGCTTGCCGCTTTCGAGCGACAGGGGCCTCTCATGCCCGTCCATGAAGCACCGCTCGCAGACGACATCCGGCATGTCATTCAATGTCCGGTAGAGGATGTGGATTGCGAGGTTGGACATTCCCACATAGTAGGAATTAGGAAAGACGATGCAGACCGGGACCTTGCCGCCCCAGCCCTTTACTATCGTACCCGTTTCAAACGGGAACAGCTGCTTATTTGCCCCCCCTTTTTGATAGGATCTCCTACCCACCGCTTATAAAGAACGCGAGGATGAGAGGATGAGAGGATGAGAGAACGACAAAACGAGAAGATAAGAAGATAAGAGGGTAAGAAGAGCAGAAGATAAAACGATGCGATTTTGTTTTTTTCTTCTCCTCTGCTCTTCTCACCTTCTCACCTTCTTCTCCTCTGCCTTTAATCCGCCTGCTTCCTGAGGAACGTAGGGATGTCATACCTGTCATCGTCTATCTCTGCGCTGTCGCTTTTCTGCTTGATATCCTTATAGTCGACCTTGTAGTCGATGGCCACCTTCTTCCTTATGAAGGGCGGGATGTTCTCGTCGCCGAAGAGCCTGGTCTCAGTGATCGTTTCGGCGCCGCCCTGCTCTGCCTGGACCTGTTCTTCAAAGCCGGTGGCGATAACGGTTATCCTGATGGAATCAGCCATGCTTTCGTCATACACGAGCCCCCATATGATCTTTGCATTTTCATGGGCCTGTTCCTGGATGAGCGTTGAGGCGTCGTTGACCTCGCTCAGGGTCATATCCGTGTTTCCCGTTACGTTTATGAGCACGCCCCGTGCCCCGTGTATCGATATATCTTCAAGAAGAGGGCTTGATATTGCTTTCTGGGCAGCATCCCTTGCCCGGGTGTCGCCGGTTGCCTCGCCGATGCCCATGATCGCCATTCCGCGCTCGCTCATGATCGTCTTTACGTCTGCGAAGTCGACGACGACGTGGCCGGAACCTACGATAAGGTCTGATATGCTTCGCACCGCGTTGAGAAGCACTTCGTCGGCCCTGAGGAAGGCCTCCATGATGGTCATATGCTTGCCGCCGATAGAAAGGAGCCGCTGGTTGGGGATCGTGATCAGGGAGTCAACGCGCGTTTTCAACTGGGTGACGCCGCTTTCGGCCTGCGTCATCCTGTCCCTTCCCTCAAAGGCAAAAGGTTTGGTGGCGATGGCTACGGTGAGTGCCCCGATCTCTCTCGATATCTCGGCGATGACCGGAGATGCCCCTGTGCCGGTGCCGCCGCCGAGCCCGCAGGTGATGAAGACCATATGCGCGCCCTTCAGGTGGTCCTTGATCTTGTCGACGTCCTCAAGGGCTGCCTTTTTTCCCACCTCCGGGTTTGCTCCGGCCCCGAGACCCTGCGTCAGCTTGGTGCCGACCTGGATCTTGATAGGGGCCTTGCACATGTTGAGCGACTTGACGTCCGTGTTGACCGCCAGGAATTCGACGCCCTGGATGCCCGCGTCGACCATGTTGTTCAGGGCATTGCAACCTCCTCCCCCGACCCCCACGACGATCAATTTTGCTGCAAAACCATTGCCCTCGTCCATATAAAACATTGCACTCACCATGCACCTCCTAAAAAATTTCTTTAAACCATTCTCTCATTCTGCCGAGTAATTTTTGACCGCTAAACAGCTTTTTGATCGACCTCCCCTGGCCATACCCCCGTTTGCTTGTCTTTCCGTTTTTAAAGCCGTACAACAGGAGCCCTACCCCTGTGGAGTATATGGGATTGTTCACAACATCGGTAAGGCCGCCGACGCCTATCGGATAACCCCGCCTTGAAGGGAGGTTAAAGATATTCTCGACCAGTTCGGGGATGCCCTCGAGGTTTGCGCAGCCGCCGGTAAGGACTACCCCGGATGCGAGGAGCCGTTCGAGCCCGGACTTTTTGATCTCTTCGTAGATCAATAAAGATATCTCTTCCACTCTCGGCTCAATAATATCCGCGAGGGTCTTTCTCTGGAGCGTCCTCGGTTTCCTTCCGCCGACGCTTGGTACTTCTATCGTTTCGTTGGCGCCGATCATGCCTGCAAAGGCGCAGCCGTATTTTTTCTTGATCTTTTCCGCCTCTTCGAGGGGCGTCCTGAGGCCGATCGCGATATCGTTCGTGATGTTGTTTCCTCCGAAAGGAAGGACCGCCGTGTAAGCGATGCTCCCGTTGGAGTATATGGCGATGTCGCTGGTGCCGCCTCCTGTATCGACAAGGGCGACCCCGATCTCTTTCTCCTCGGGGGTAAGCGTCGCCTCCGAAGACGCGAGCTGCCCCAGAACGATGTCGTTAACCTCAAGCCCGGCGAGCTTACAGCATTTGATGACGTTCTGGGCCGAGGATATGCTGCCCGTCACGATATGGACCTTTACCTCAAGCCTTACGCCTGTAATGCCTATAGGGTCCTTTATCCCGTCCTGGTCGTCGACGATGAATTCCTGGGGGATAACGTGGATGAGCTCCCTGTCGGCGGGGATCGCCACCGCCTTTGCCGCGTCGATGGCCCGTATGATATCATCCTGCTTTACCTCTTTATCCTTCACCGCCACGACGCCGTTGCTGTTGAAGCTTTTGATATGGGCCCCGCCGATCCCGGCGAGGCAACTGCTTATTGTAATGCCCGCCATGAGCTCTGCCTCTTCGACGGCCTTCTTTATCGAGTTTACGGTGCTGTCCATGTTGACCACTACGCCTTTCCGAAGGCCGGTAGATGGGTGGGAGCCGATGCCGATGATGCTGACCTTGCCGTCCACAACCTTCCCCACGACTACGCAGATCTTCGTGGTCCCGATATCAAGCCCGACGAGCAAGTCTTCCTCTCTCAACATGTTAACCCTTCCTTTCCTGAATTATGGCGCCTTTTTCAAACCGTGCGTCGATGCATTTTATCAGGAGCCCTCTCTTCCTGGCGTCGCCCAGAACAGCAACAGCCCGTTTGAGCCTTTTTTTCTGATCTTCCTTGCCGAGTATGATCTCTACACCATCGTCGAGCCCGAAGAGCGTCATATTCCCTTCGTTGTATGAGACCTCTGACAGGCTCTCTTTTTTCATGATCCCCTCTGCCGACCACGCATTTACCTCTCTGAAGATGCTCGCCACGTCTTCTTTTTCTTTCGCGTTGATGATAAAGAGCCCCTTGATGGCGCCCTTGCCCAATTTCCTGTAAGGGTCGCCGGATTCATCGAGGACAAAAACGTCGCCGTCGTTCTTTACCCATAACGCCGACGGCACCTTTTCCTTCACGTCGATGACGACAGAGAAGGGATATGCCCTTTTTACGCGGACCTCCCGCACGAAGGGATGGCCGGTGATGGCCTCTTTTATTTTCCCGATATCTACCTTCAGGAGGCTTTCCTTCAGGTACGGCGTTACTTTGCCCACAATGTCCCGCTCCGAAAGCTGGCTCACGCCGCTGATCCTGACATTTTTCAAAAAGAAGAGCGGCTCGTCCTTTGAGAAGAGATAAACGATAGTGAGTATGGACAAGACGCACAGAGGTGCGAGAAACAATATATATAAGGCCCTTTTCATATCTTTGGTTTTGCCCCCTTCAGGATCTCTTCGACAAGCCCGTCGAAGGTTCCGCCGAGATGCCCCCATGCCTTGGGCACAAGTGACGTTTCCGTCATGCCAGGCGACGTATTGATGTCTATGACCAGCGGGCTCTCCTCTTTGACGAGCATATCGATCCTCGCGCACCCGGAGAGTTCAAATGTTTCATAAACCTCCAGCGCTATGCCCCGTGCCCTGTTCGCTGTTGCCCTTTTTATCTTTGCGGGGACGATATATTCGGTCATCCCTTTCGTGTACTTTGCATGAAAATCATAGAAGCCTGACGACGGCCTCACCTCGATTATGGGAAGGGCCTTTCCGTTCACTATGCCCACGGTTATTTCGCTTCCCTCGATGTATTCTTCAACGATGATCTTCCTGTCATATTTCCGCGCAGCTGCTATTGCCCGGGCCGCCTCGCTTTTTTTCCTGACAATGGATATGCCGATCGTGGAGCCTTCGTTGGCCGGCTTCACTACATAGGGGAGCGGAAATGCCGGAGTATGAGAGGAGGTGGAGATCAGATAGGCCGGAGTAGGAATTCCCTTACTATCAAAGAGAAGCTTCATGATGGCTTTGTCCAGGGCCATGGATGAACCAAGAACGCCTGAACCGGTATAGGGAATACCCATGATCTCGAGGAGCCCTTGCACCGTCCCATCCTCACCCCACCTTCCGTGGAGGGCGATAAAGGCAATGTCCACCTTCTCCTTTTTCAATTTTCCGACGAGGTCCTCTGCCGCATCGATGCCGGTTGCGTTGTAGCCGAGCCTGATCAGGCCGTTCAGGACAGCGGTGCCGCTTTTGATGGAGATCTCCCTCTCGGACGACCTCCCGCCATAGAGCACCGCTATCCTCTTTCTTTTCAGTTCCTTCTTATCCATTAAAACCCCAGAGCTCCACCTCTTCTTCGAGGGACACGCCTGTCTTTTCGAAGACCCCCCTCTTTATCGTATCGATCAGCGCCCTGACGTCGTTCGCTGTTGCCGATCCGAGATTGACGATGAAGTTCGCGTGCTTTTCCGAGACGCCGGCGCCGCCGATCTTCAGCCCCTTCAACCCGGCCTTCTCGATGAACTTCCATGCCGCTTCCCCCTTCACGCCCTTAAAGACAGAGCCAGCGGAAGGGAATTCCATGGGGTGCCTCTTTTTTCTCTCGCTGTAGACGTGTGCCATATCTTTCGCTATCTCATTCTTGTCCCTGCTCTTCAGGTTGAACCGGGCGTTCATAACGCACTCTGAAGCCTTGATGGGGGAGGTCCTGTAGCCGAAAGGCGCATCCCGTCTTGTCATCGTCACGATATGGCCATGCGCATTGAGGACGCGCATCGTCAGCAGGGGATCCGATACCGAGGCGCCGAAGCTGCCGGCGTTCATCTTGAGGGCGCCGCCCACCGTTCCGGGGATCCAGTAAAGGTTTTCAAGCCCCGACAGGCCACGCCGCGCATTGTCCCTGATGAACTGCTTTAACGAAATACCGCCCGATACGTCGGCGATGGCGCCATCCTTTGTTTTTTTGTACCCTTTCCGCTTCATCCTCGTGATCCGTATGAGCGCTTCATCAAGGCCTTTGTCGTTGACTATCACGTTTGTCCCGTTCCCCAGGAACCTGTAAGGGATATTCTTGTGGATAAGGTATCCCAGGATGTTCCTTAAGTCGGCCTCATCAACGGGGTAGAGGAGGTACCTTGCAGGCCCACCCACTCTCATGGACGTATACCGCTTCATCGGGACATTTTCCAAAACCGCTCCTCTTATTCCTTTCCACTCCATGCCGATTTCAGACTCTCATCGATTTTATATATGTCGCCCGCACCCAGAGTAATGACAACGTCTCCTTTTTTGGCAAGCTCGATCACCTTTTCCGCTGCCTTTTCCTTTGTTGACGCGAAGGTCACGTTCTTATGCCCGCTCGCGCGGATCTTTTCGGAGAGCTTCGCTCCGGTGACGCCTTTTATCTTTTCTTCAGATGCGGCGTATATCTCGGTGATAATGAGGACGTCGGCCTCGTTAAAAGAGGTGACGAACTCCTCCATCAGCGCCTTTGTCCTCGTATACCGGTGGGGCTGAAAGACCACTACGATCCTGCCCTTCCACATCTTCCGTATTGCCGAAAGGGTTGCCCGTACCTCTGTCGGGTGATGCCCGTAGTCGTCAATAAGCGTGATGTCGCCGTCCCACTTTCTCTCCAGCCTCCTGTGGATCCCCGAAAAACCTTTCAGGGCCTCCTTGATGGTTGCAAAGGGTATGTCCAGCTCGATCCCTACGCCGCAGGCTGCAAGGGCATTGACCACATTGTGAACGCCGGTCATCGATAATGTTATCTCGCCCAGTTCGTAACCTTTGTAGATCACCTTGAAGCGCGTAGCAAAACCTTCATAGATTATGTTCTCCGCCCGCAGGTCTGCCTGTTTGGAAAGACCGTATGTCATATACCTTCTCTTCAGCATCGGGATCAGGCCCTGAAGGTTTGCATTGTCGATGCAGATGATGTCAAGCCCGTAGAAGGGAACCTTGTTGAGAAACGTGAGAAATGCGGCCTTGATATCGTTTATATCCTTGTAGAAGTCAAGGTGCTCGAGGTCAATATTCGTTGCCACGGCGATCGTCGGAAAGAGGAGGAGAAACGTTCCGTCGCTTTCGTCGGCCTCCGCGACAAGGAATTTGCTGTCCCCCAGCTTTGCGTTGCTCCCGAGGCTGTTCAGCTTTCCGCCGATGACGCAGGTGGGGTCCATGCCGGCATGGCCGAGTATCGAGGAGACGAGGGATGTTGTAGTGGTTTTCCCGTGCGCGCCCGCCACGGCAACGCTGTATTTCATCCTCATCAGTTCTGCCAGCATCTCTGCCCTCTGTATGACGGGAATAAAGAGGCCCCTGGCCTTTTTTACCTCCGGGTTGTCCGGCCTGACGGCGGAAGAGATCACAACGACGTCGGAATCAACGATGTTTTCTTCGCGGTGGCCATAAAATATCTGTGCCCCGAGGCCCTCAAGCCTTTCAGTGGTGTCTGTTTTCCTTAAATCCGAGCCCGTTACCTGAAAACCAAGATTGAGGAGGACCTCTGCTATGCCGCTCATCCCGATGCCGCCTATGCCGACGAAGTGCACCTTTTCTATCTTATGAAATACCATCAGCGATCCCTCCGATGATCCTTTCCGCTGCGTCTTCTACGTATATCCTGCCGATATTCTTTCCCATCTCTTTGAGCAGATGCGGCTCCTTCATAAGGTGCTTCAGGACGTCAAAGAGCCGCTCGCCGCTCGCCTCGTCATTTGCGATCACATACCCTCCGCCGGCCTGCTCCACCTGGGAGGCATTCTTCCATTGGTGCCCGCCTGCGGAATAGGGGTACGGTATGAGTATGGCCGCCCTTCTGAAGTATGCGAGCTCGAAGATCGTTGTAGCGCCTGCCCTCGAAATGACCACATCGGAGAGGCTGTAATATTTCGCCATGTCGTCGGTAAAGGGAAAGACCTCGTGTTGTACCGAGGTATTCTTGTAGCTGTCGCTGATGCGGTCGTAGTCCTCTGCGCCTGTCTGGTGGTACATTACCGTGTTTTTGTAGCTCTCAAGGAAAGGCAGCAGGGTGAGGATCGAATCGTTGATGCTTTTCGCTCCCCTGCTTCCGCCGAAGACGAAGATCGAAAATCTGCCCTCAGGCTTGTTCGCATCGCCGGCCTTCAGGTTCTTGCGCAGGGGGTTTCCCGTGTGGCGGACCTTTTTTGCGGCAAGATAACGCTCCGTCTCTTCAAAGCTGATGAACGTGGACCTCGTGATCTTTGAGAGAAGCCTGTTGGCCAGGCCGGGCTGTACGTTCTGTTCATGGATGAAGCAGGGTACACCGAGGAGGATGCCGGCAATCACAACAGGAACAGACGTGAAGCCGCCCATGCCGAGTATCGCATCCGGTTTTTCTGTGCGAAGTATGCCCATTGCCATAGAGACGCCCTTCATGAGGCGCAGCATGGTCCTGATCTTATGGATCGGCGATGTGCCGAGAAATTGATGTGCCTCAATATAGAACAGCCGGAATCCTGCCTGCGGGATGATCTTTCCCTCGAGGCCATAGGTTGTCCCGATGAACACGACATCGTTTGCGCTGCTTTGCGCGAGCAGCGCTTCTGCGACAGCAATGCCCGGAAATATATGGCCGCCGGTGCCGCCTGCAGAGATGGCGAGCTTCATATGCGTTCTCCTTCGGGTTTCAGCATCACTCCGACAAGGGGGCTTACGATGGCGAACAGTATGACGGGTTGATACAAAAGCCCTGTTGAGGACCTTAATCCAAGGACCATAAGGATATCGGCCGCAATGTAGAGAAAGCCGAAGAATGGCAGTATCGTCGCAAAGGTGCGTTTTTTCGTAAAGCCTGCGAAGCCGATAACCAGAAAGGCAAAAGACGCTCCAAGGAGGATATACCGGTTGACGTCATTGAGGCCAAGCAGGCCCGTGCCCGTGAAATGTATGCCCTGCCTGTAGGCGACTATCATGGCAATGAGGGCGTATCCGGCAATGAAGGGCGTAAGGCGGTTCCTGTCGAGGATGAAGAGCAAGAGGATCGTTGCAATGGCAAGGGGCACGATAAAAAGCAGCTTGCCTGCAATAAAAAGATTGAACGAAGAGGAGATGAAGAGGATCGATACCGCGGCAACCTCTTTGAAGAAGTCGTTCTTTTTCTCTTCCATTCCGGCTATGTAAAAGGTGAGGCCATAAAAGGCGAGGAATGTAATGATGATCTCCATCGGGTATCCTGTAAGCGCCCTCGGATAAAAGAAGAAACAGGCTGTAGCGGCAAATGAAAGGAGTATCACGGGATATTTCATCGCCATTATATATTTTGCGGGGATGAGGTCTATGGCGAAGATCGCAGCGAGGGCAGCAAGCATGAGCAGCACCTTGACAACGTTGAGCTCGCGGAAGAAACTGTATAATAGGGTCGCTGCCAGGATATAGATACAGACCTTCTTCATAAGGACTCCACCATTTCCCTGTACGTGTTCCCCCGGTGTTTGTAATCCGTAAACATATCGAAGCTGCTGCACATGGGGGAAAGGAGAACGATATCGCCGCTTTCCGCAGCCTCGTAAGCGGCGCGCACAGCGCCGGCCATATCCTCTTCTTTATAGATCACGACATGGCCCCCCAGCTCGGCGGTGATCTTTTCTTTTGCTTCACCGATAACGATAAGGACCTTGATCTTATGGGCAGCCTCCGCAATGGCCCGGTAGCTGCCGCCTTTATCTTTGCCGCCTGCAATGAGGATCACATTGCCCTCTATGTTTTCCAGGGCCCTTTTTGTGGCATCTACGTTGGTTGCCTTGGAATCATTATAGTACCTGACCCCTTTCAGTTCCCTGACCAGCTCGACCCTGTGCGGGAGGCCCTTGAACTCCTGGAGCGAAGCGCCTATCGTTGCCTGGTCTATGCCATATATATGGGCGGTGAGGAGCGCCGCGAGGATATTCTCCGTGTTGTGTATGCCCACGAGCGGGGATATGCCTCGTGCGTATACGAACTCATTTCCATTCAACCGCACGTAGAGTTTGCCGCCCTCCGCAAAGGCGCCTTCTTCAGGCCGGCTTGCCGTTGAGAAAGAAAGCAGCCTGCCCTTTCCGGCCCCGGGGGCCTCAAGGCTGTCGATGATCACCGCATAGTCCTCTTCCGTCTGGCGCTCAAAGATCCTGTATTTCGCTTCCCTGTATTCGTTGAAGCTCCTGTATCTGTCAAGGTGGTCCTCCGTGATATTCAAAAGGATCGCTGCGTTTGCCCTGAAGGTCTCTACCGTCTCAAGCTGGAAGCTGCTGATCTCGACAATTATATACTGCGCCTTTTCTCCTCCAAGGACATAATTGATGAGCGGGTTCCCGATGTTGCCTCCGACGAAGACATTGCCGAAGGCCTTTTTGAATATCTCCCCGATGAGCGTCGTCGTCGTCGTTTTCCCGTTTGTCCCTGTTATCGCGATAACAGGTGCGTCGAGGAACATATAGGCAAGCTCTATCTCGCCGATGACCCGTATCCCTTTTGCGTTGGCCTCTTTCAGGACGGGCAGCGCGCTGTCGACCCCGGGGCTGACAACGATGAGGGGGTATCGGAGGAAATCTTCTGCCCTGTGGGGGCCGAAATGTCCCGTGAACCCGATCCCGTTCAGCGATCTGAGGACAGGCGCGAGCGCCGTCTCGTCCTTCTCATCGGCAAGGGCGATGCGCTTCCCCTTTCCGTGGAGGAATTTTGCGGCAGCAACTCCGGAAGCGCCAAGCCCAATGATCAATATGCTATCGGGAAGCTCCATATCACCTCATGCCTGTTCCACAAATAACCAATAACCAAGCACCAATGACCAAATAATATTCAATAACCAATGACCGAATACCCAAACATGAAGCAACACGGGGAGGTTCCCTTTTGGTCATTGGATATTGGGTATTGATGATTAATTGATGATCGGTTATTGATGTTTGGTTATTCATTCTCATTCTACCTCAACTTCAATGTGCTTAATGCCAGCAGGCCAAGTATTATCGAAATGATCCAGAACCGTACGACGATCTTCCCTTCGTTCCAGCCTTTGAGCTCGAAATGGTGGTGTATCGGCGCCATCTTGAAGACCCTTTTGCCCCTTAGCTTGAACGAATAGACCTGGATGATAACCGAGAGGGCCTCCAGCACGAATATCCCGCCGGCGATAACGAGGAGTATCTCCTGCTTGATGATAACGGCGATCGTTGCAAGCGATGCGCCAAGGGAAAGCGAGCCCGTGTCGCCCATGAAGAGCTCAGCAGGGTATGTGTTGTACCAGAGGAACCCGATGCCGGCGCCCAGCATTGCGCCGCAGAGTATTGTCAGCTCGCCGGCTCCCTTTACGTAGAAAACCTGGAGGTACTGGGAGAATTTTATATTGCCCACAAGGTACGCGAAAAGAAGGAACGTGGAGCATACCGTTAATACAGGCCCTATGGCAAGCCCGTCGAGCCCGTCAGTAAGGTTAACGCTGTTCGATGTGCCGACGATGATAAAGACGCAGAGCACTATGTAAAAGACGCCGAGGTCGGGGGCGAAATTCTTGAAGAACGGTATCGTCAGCTCTGTTATGAAACCGTATTTGAAGTAGATCAGCGCACCGGTTATAAGGGCAAAGAGCGTCTGGAAGAAAAGTTTTGTCTTGCCGGATATGCCCTTCCCGTTGCTGCCCTGAAGCTTTTTGATATCGTCTGCAAAGCCTATGGCGCCGAAGGAGAGCATCGTAAAGGTAAGCACCCAGATGTAGTAGTTCGTCAGGTCCGACCAAAGCAGGGTCGGGATGATCGTGGAGACGAGGATGACAAAGCCCCCCATAGTGGGCGTCCCCGCTTTCGATTCGTGCCTGTCGGGCACGTCTTCCCTTTTTGCGCTTTTGATCTTCCATTCGTTGAACTTCCTGATCACGTAAGGGGTAAGGAAGAAGCTTATGATGAGCGCGGACAGTATCGCCAGCACGGTCCGGAAGGTAATATACCGGAATACGTTGAAAACGGAGAGCTTTGCGTGCAGCGGATATAATAAATGATAGAGCATTACTTAAGCGCCTCCACGATCTCTTCCATCCTTGAAACCCGCGAGCCCTTTACAAGGATGACGTCGCCCTTTTCGGCCTTTCCTTTGATAAAATCAACGAGACGGTCTTTGTCGTCGAACAGCTGTGAGCGCTCATTGCCAAGTTCCCTGAAAGCCTCCTTGATCTCCTCGCCGATGAGGGCGATGACCGGTATCGGGCTCTCCAAAAGCATTCTGCCAAGCTCCCTGTGATAATGGCTGCTTTTTGACCCGAGCTCCTTCATGTCGCCAAGGATCGCGATCCGTTTTCCTGTGGCCGGAAGTTCGAGAAGGGTCTTTATCGCCCATTCCATGGAAGAGGGGTTTGCGTTGTAGGAATCGTCAACAATGGTATAGCCCTTGCCGGCGATAAAAGGCCTGAATCGCATTGCATATGAACTGAAGGCCTCGATCGATTCTTTGATCAAGGCCGGTTTCACCCCTATGCTGTAAGCGATTGAGGAGGCGGCAAGGATGTTGGAAAGGTTGTGCCTTCCAAGGAGGCTTGTTTTTGTATGGACCCGGTCGCCGGGAAAATGTAGCGAGAAGGCAGCGCCTTCCCAGCCAAGGTTTTCTTCGACGACGAGGCGGAAGGCGGCATTGTTTTCTATGCCGTATGTGAAGGCAGCGTGCCTCCTGTCTTTGTAGTGCGGGAGGATGTACGGGTCATCGGCATTGATAAAGATCGTCCCGCCGTCTTTCGTAAAGCGGAAAAGGTCGAGCTTCTCTTCCAGCACCCCATCGATATCGCCGAGGCCTTCAAGGTGAGAGGGGTTGATGTTCGTAATGAGCGATATGTCCGGATCGGTCGCGCGCGCGAGCTGGCCGATCTCGCCCTTGTTGTTTGTCCCCAGCTCAAAGATGCAAAATTCTGGCTTTCCTTTGATGGCGAGGATGCTGCTGGACACGCCGATTATGTTGTTGTAATTCTTTTCATTAAAATGTACCGCGAAGGCCCTTCCCGCCATATCGACAAGCATCTCCTTTGTTGTCGTCTTGCCGTTGCTTCCCGTGATCGCGATGCAGGTTCCCCCTGTTGCCCGCAGCTTGTATTGTGCGAGGTCAAGGAGCGCCTGCGACGCGTCTTCTACGAGAATGATCGTTCCCTTCAGCGTTACGCAGAGCGCCTCTCTCTCTTTTTCACAGATGGTCCCGCCATTGGACCTTTCGTAGGCGTCAAGCAGGAACATGTGCGCGTCGAAGGTTTTTCCCATGATCGGCACAAAGAGCTCGCCGTCGCCGATAGTCCGCGAGTCTGTCGATATCCCGGTAAAGGCCTCCTTTTCAACCCTCAGCAGCTCGCCCTTCGTAGCCTTCAGAACCTCGTCAAGGAGCCACATTGAGGACCTCCTCGATCACTTCCCTGTCGCTGAAGTGCAATACTTTATCGCCTACGAGCTGATAGTCTTCGTGGCCTTTTCCTGCCACGAGAACGACGTCGTCGTCCTGCGCCGCCTTTATTGCCTTATTGATGGCCTCTTTTCTGTCCTCGATGACCTTGAAGGGAGTGTTGTGAAAGCCATATATGATGTCCTGGATGATATTCTGCGGGTCTTCGGTCCTCGGGTTGTCGGACGTTATGATCGTAAGGTCCGCAAGGTGGGCGGCTATCTTGCCCATGATCGGCCTCTTGCCCTTATCCCTGTCGCCGCCGCAGCCGAAGACGAGGATCAGCCTCCCTTTTTTCAGGCGGTTGAGGAGGGCAAGCACGTTCCCCAGCGCATCCGGCGTATGGGCATAGTCTACAAATACGGAAAAGCTTTTTGGATTCTTTATTCTTTCAAGCCTCCCCGGGACGCCCTCCAGGCTCTTTATCCCTTTTTCAATGTTGTCGTATGGGATGCCGGTTATGTGGCTGTACAGGCAGGCGGCAAGGATGTTGGATGCGTTGAAAACGCCTATCATCGGCGAGGCGAGCGAAATCTTTTTGCCCAGGAGGGAGACGTCAAGCTCCAGCCCGTTGATGGTTTCGCTGTAGCCGAGAAGGTGCGCGTCGGCATATCCCTTCGTGCTGTATGACAGCGTCCGCGTCGGCGCGGCAACGACGATATCTCTCGTGCTCGGGTCGTCAATATTCAGGATCGCAAATTTCTGTTCCTTTGCGCTTTTTTTCAGGTAATATTCGAAGAGGAGCCTTTTTGCCCCTTTATAGCTTTCGATGTCGCCATGGTAGTCAAGGTGGTCATGGGTGAGGTTGGTAAAGATGCCGATATCGAAATCGACTCCCTCGACGCGCTTCTGGTCGAGAGCGTGGGATGAGACCTCCATCACCACGAAGGCCACGCCGGCGAGATGCATATCCCTCAGGAGGCTGTGGGTTTCGGCGGCCCCCGGGGTGGTGTTGTCTGCCTTCAGCGCTTTGCCGCCATATCTGTATGAGATAGTCCCTATGACGCCGGCCTTTTTGCCGGCATTCATCAGAACAGACTCAACGAGATACGTTGTTGTTGTCTTTCCGTTTGTCCCGGTAATGCCCGCAACGTGCATCTGCTTTGAAGGGAAGCCGTAGAACGTTGATGCGGCCTCACCGAGAGATGCCGCGACATCTTCAACGGTGATCACGCATTCAAAAGGGCTGTCAGGTTCTTTGTCGGTTACGATGGCCTTCGCCCCTCTCTTCAACGCATCATCTATATACGTTCCGCTTTTGCCGGTAGCAAAGAACATATATCCTTCCCCGACTGCCCGTGAATCTTTTGTGATCCCCGTGACCTCAAGGTCTCTGGAGCCCTTTATATTGACGAAGGGCATATTTTTTATCAGGTTGTTGAGTCTCATTACTTGTACGGCCTCCCGTGGATGACGCACTCCATCTCGCCTTTCATCTTTTCAAGGGCCTTTGGCTGCTGTTCCGCAACAAGGCCGCTCCCGTGTATCTTTATCTTTGAAGTGTGCGGCGCCAGCTTTTCAAGGGCTGCCTTGATGGGAAGATTGACGAGGCTGGGCATGACCCATTCATTTTTCTCACTGTCTGATCGCGCCCTCAGGGCATCAGGGACATGCCCGAACTCAAAGCGGTCATTTACCTTCCTGATCTCCATTGCGTGCACCCTGTAAGGGAAGAGAGCGCTGTAATCTTCGGGAACGTTCCTCCTGTACATAGAGAGGATGATGTTTTTCTCTATCACGTATCCCTTTCCGAGGACCACTTCCTGGGGGGGTAGTTCTTCACGGAGCATGACCCCCTCTTTTTTGAAAAATGAGATGAGCTGTTTCTTCCCGACGATCCTGGCTATGCTCTTTAACCCCTCTTCGTCCTTTTCCTTGAGTATGTCCAGGGGTTTTTTGCAATAGGCGCCGCCCTGGCCCTCTTTCTTTATGAAGATAAGTCCCTCCCTTTCAATGAGCCCTTCCCTGATCGCGAAACAGACGATGGGGATCGCAACAAAATAAGAAGGCTCAATAACCGCCTCGGCCTTCTGCAGGTTCGCCGGCGCCGGAGCGTTTACAGGAGCCGGTTTTGGTATGGAAACGCTCAGGCCGGTCGGCGATGCATCCTGCGGTTCTGAAGTCCTTCCAATGGTGAACCTGTCAGGGAGCTTCATCGCTACGGAAACGTACATCAATCCAGTCAATACACAAATGAAAAAGGCCTTTTTGTTAGCCCTT
>JAKQBZ010000160.1 GCA_029559435.1 Deltaproteobacteria bacterium
CCTAAACCTCCTAACGTGAGCGTGGTGCCGGGACATCATTTCCCGCTGTTCTGTATCTCTATCTTGATCTCCTTTGGCACTGCCTTCTGTGATTTCGGGATCTTTACCTTCAGCACCCCGTCCTTGTACGTCGCCTTTGCCTTATCTCCGAGCACTTCAGCCGGGAGCTGAACGATCCTCTGAAACGATCCATAAACCCTTTCAGACCTGTAGCAGTCTTCATTCCTGCAATCTTCCTCTGTCTTTCTCTCCCCTTTCAGCGTCAGCCTGTCTTCAACGATCGTTATCGAAACCTCTTTCGGATCGATCGCCGGGATATCGATGGTGACGATAACATCCTTTTTCGTTTCGTGTATATCGACCGCCGGCACCCATCCCCCTTCACGCAGAGAAGGAAAACCCGCTTTTTCAAAAAAATCCTCAAATATCCTGTCCATCTCTTCCCGCATTGAAGGAAACCTTGACTCCCACAAAGATTTCCATGGCGTTAAAGGCATAGCTCCACCTCCTGCTACTATTTTTGTTTGTTTTTTGCCCCTTTTCTTAAAGACCTCTTCCAAAAGCTTACCACACCTGACTGGTGAAAAGAAAACTGTACGAGCTCCCAACCCTCATCGCCCATTTTATTCAGCAGCCGCGACATATTATCCAGCTGCTCTGCTCCGACATCGTGCATTTCGCATTCGCCATCGGGCCTGCACGCATAGACAATGTTATTGCGCTGGTCAACGACAACGCCTTCTTTCTTCAGGTCCTCCATGGAAAATATCTTCAGAATATATTCGTATCTCATAGGCACCTTCCTGGTTTGTTTTGTGTCGCTATGATATAATATTAATGCAAATTACCGGTTTTTTAAAGTAGCTATGGAATATACCCCTCTTTATATCGAATCATACTCCAGCGGCACGCTTCAAGAAAGGCTCGAAGAGCTCGAATCCCTGCTCAATCCCTGCACGCTGTGCCCAAGGCATTGCAAGGCCAACAGGCTGGTCGGAGACCTCGGATACTGCAAGGCGCCTTATGACCTCTTCGTTTCATCGGCCTCTCCTCATTTCGGAGAAGAGGCGCCCCTGGTCGGAGACAACGGCTCGGGAACAATATTCTTTACCCACTGCAGCCTCAGGTGCGTCTTCTGCCAGAACCACGATATCAGCATAGGCGGCGAGGGCGCCCCCTGCACGTACGGCAAGCTTGCGGCGCTGATGGTCGATCTCCAGGACCGCGGCTGCCACAATATTAATCTCGTAACCCCAACCCATTATGTTCCGCAGATCATAAAGGCCCTTTCAATTGCCATCGGGAAAGGCCTTTCCATACCCCTCGTTTACAATACGAGCGGCTACGACTCGATCGAAACGATCAGGCTCCTTGACGGCATCATCGACATCTATATGCCTGACATCAAGTTCCTCGACAGCGAGCTTTCACAGCGATTCTGCAAGGCGGGAGATTACCCTGAATCCGTCAGGGAGGCAGTCCGCGAGATGCAAAGGCAGGTTGGCGACCTTCGCATCGACGAACGCGGCATTGCGAAGAAGGGCCTGCTCGTTCGCCACCTCGTCATGCCGTCGTGCGGCGACGATACGAAAATGATCATGAGATTCATCAGGGATGAGGTCTCGCAGAATGCCTTTGTCAATATCATGGCACAATACCACCCGTGCCACAGGGCGGATGAATTTGAAGAGATCGCAGTCCGGACCTCTTTGAAAGAACACGCAGATGCGGTGGAGTATGCCCGGGGCATCGGGCTTTTGAGGGCGTCTACTTAGTTGCCAAGCTTCTTCACCAATATGTCATTTGCCTTTATGATCTCCTGGGCGTCTTTGCCGGTTATCTCCCAGCTATAACCCCCTTTTCCATCTTTCTTTAATTTTATCTTGATGTCGCCCTTCAGGGCCTTTTTTATTTCATCAAGCTCTTTTTGATAGCGCTCTTCGCTCCCCTGTTCACCGGCCCTTTTCTCTGCCTGCGTAAGCTCTACCCCTTTGCCGCAGGAAAAGAGAAAAAGGGCCACAAGGAGTATTGCAATAAATCTCATGACGTCATAATATAATTTCTTACAGGTCCTTTCAATAAAATTCCGGAGGGCATATGGGCATCCATTATGAACAGGCAGGGAAAGGGGAGAAGGTCATTTTCATTCACGGGGCAGGCGGGAGCACCAGGGCGTGGTACTTTCAAAACGACCGCCTCAAAAGGTCCATGGAGGTCCTGTGCGTCGACCTTCCCGGCCACGGTCAATCCCCGGGCGACGGGTGCGATTCTATCGGACAATACGGCGACGCCGTTTACAGCCTTCTCAACGAAAGGCCCCCGGACCGGTATTTCATCGCCGGGCATTCCATGGGCGGCGCGATCGCCATGACCTTTGCCCTCGCACACCCTGGCCTCGTGAAGGGCCTCATCCTCATCGGTACCGGCGCAAAGTTGGCCGTCCTGCCGTCTATACTGGAAGGGATACGGCAGGATAAAGCAAGAACGGTCAGGAATATCGTCGATATCGCCTTCTCCAAAAAGACTTCTCCTCAAATGAAGGATATGGCATTCGACGAAATGATGCTGTGCAGCGAAGAGGCCATCTTCAGGGATTTTTTTGCCTGCAACGGCTTTAACGTCATCGATAGGATCGCTGAGATCAAGGTTCCCGCCCTTATCATCTGCGGCAGAGACGACCTTCTGACGCCGCCGAAATATTCCGAGTTCTTACAGCGCTCCATTGCCGGTTCCAGGCTCAGCCTCATCGAGGGCGCCGGCCACATGGTCATGCTCGAAAAGCCGGACGAAGTAAACAGGGAGATAGAGAAATTTGTGGCAGAACATGAATAACCAATCACCAATAACCAAGCTCCAAATAATAACCAATATCCAATAACCAAACGGAACTGCCTTAAGGGTTTACGTTTGGATATTCGATCATTGATTATTGGATATTAATTTGGTTATTGATGTTTGGTTATTGGTGATTATGATGCACATATATAAGGATAGGATGCCATGTCCGGGATAAGCTCAGAAAAGGAAAAGATGCTCAGGGAGAAGATGGAGAGGTTCGGCATCAAAGAGGCTGACATCTTAGAGCGCTTTGTTCATTCGGGCGGCCCCGGCGGACAGAACGTCAACAAAACATCTACCTGCGTCTACCTGAAGCATGTCCCTACCGGCATCGAGGTGAAATGCCAGCGCGAGCGGTCCCAGGCAATGAACCGCTTTCTTGCCAGGCGCATCCTTATCAACAAGATCGAGAATCTCGTCCTTGGCAGGCAAAGCGAAGAGCGAAGGCAGATCGAGAAGATCAAACGTCAAAAAAGAAAACGTTCAAAAAGGGCGCAGGAAAAAACGCTTCGCCTGAAGCACCTTCAATCCGATAAGAAAAAATCCCGATCGGCGAAGCCGGATGCGTCGGAGTATTAAACCGGCTCATGGCAAGCCAGATGCTTGATGCTGGATGCTTGATACTGGTCAGATATGTTTCAAGGTGCGTGAGGTGGGGTCCTTGTTGAACCGTAATCGAGCAATAAGCATCGAGGATCAAGTATCTATGAGCGGTCTTGCTGCCCCAGCACTTTCCCTACGAGCCCCCGGTATCCCTGTGCGAAATCGTAGGCCCCCATGCGCTTCTTATTCTCCAGTTGGACCTCCCGGACTTTCAAGAGCCCTGCCGGCGTCTCTACGAAAAAACCTTCCTTTGTTATGCCCGCGACAACGCCCTGGCCTGTCCCCTTCCGGGTTATCTCTTCGGCCTCCGCATCGAACAACTTCATCATCCTGCCGTCAAGAAACGTATATGCGACAGGCCACATGACGAAGGCTTTGACCTGCCGTTCGATCTCTGCCGCGCTTTTTAACCAATCGATCCGGCCCATCTCCTTGGTGATGATAGGGGTATATGTTGCGTCTTCGTGCCTCTGTTCCGTGCCCTCGATCATCCCCTGCGCGTCTATACGATCAACGATCCCCGGGAGTATCTCGGCCACCCTTGCTGAAAGCCTGCCCGATAGGCCGGCCATGTTCTCTCCCTTTTTTACAGAGGCGCGCTCCTGGTATATGATCCTGCCCTCATCCATCTTCTCGTTCATGATGATGAGCGTAATGCCCGTTTCTTCGTCGCCGTTCA
This sequence comes from Deltaproteobacteria bacterium, assembly GCA_029559435.1. Classification (GTDB taxonomy): domain Bacteria; phylum Desulfobacterota; class Syntrophorhabdia; order Syntrophorhabdales; family Syntrophorhabdaceae; genus UBA5609. The sequence continues at coordinate 4,121 of JAKQBZ010000160.1, forward strand.
GGATAGCCCACTGCATGGGAGACGGCCCGCGGTACAAAGGAAGGAGCGAAGGATGGACGTTGACAGGCCCTACCGTAGGCAGATCCAGCGCCCACCTGGGGACGATCAGCCCAAAGGACGCAACGACAAAGAGATCAGGCTTGAAATCCCTGATCCCCTGAGCCTCTTCATCTTTAAAAGAATTTATCTCTATGAGCGGGAGGCGGAGATCCCGGGCAGCCTTTTTTACCTCGTTGTCATCGAGGAGGTATCCCCTGCCCTTGGGCTTGGACCTTTTTGTGACAACGCATGTGACGCGCTCGCAGATCGATCTCAGGGGAGGCACTGAAAAACCCGAGGACCCGAAAAAGACGATGTTCATTTATTGCCTTTTTGGTATTTTTTCTTAAAAAGGTTCTTCTTCACAGGGCTCAAGTGGTCAATGAAAAGGATTCCGTTCAGGTGGTCGATCTCGTGCTGTATGGCCCTCGCAAGCTGGCCTTCGCACTCGATCTCGATCGTTTCTCCTTCCAGGTTGACGCCGCGTGCGAGGACCTTCCTGGCCCTCTTCACGTACTCATAAAATTTCGGCACGCTTAAGCACCCTTCCTCGGCGGTCTCCTCGGAATCGCTCTCAACAATGACAGGGTTGATGAGGACGATGTTCCTGTTCTCCTGCTTGTTGAGGTGTTCGTCAAGGGTGATCAGCCTGATCGGCAGCCCGACCTGGTTGGCGGCAAGGCCCGCCCCGTTCGAAAGCTTCATGGTCTCTATCATATCCTCGGAAAGCCTGAGGATCTCTCCGGTTACGTTTTTAATAGGTTTGGCGACCTTCCGGAGCACCGGGTCGGGGATCGTCCTTATCTCAATGAACGCCATATAGTATTTTTAAAATATATTGGAAGGATAGTCAATGCTTGATAGCTCATAGTTCATGGCTCATAGTAAAATCAAGCACGAGATCCTAAGCACCAATCTCTAAACAATATCAAAATTCAAATATTGAATGCTCAAAGCAGAAATCTTTCAATCGGATTTATGATTTTATCTTTCCATGAACTACCAGCTATGAACCATGGGCCGCTTTTATTATTCCGCGCTTCTGTACCAGGGAAAATGGGTGACCATCTTTTCTTCAATGTCCTCGATGATCAACGAGGCCATCTCCTGTTGATCTCTTGCCTGCTCCCAGCCGTCGGGGCTGTATTCTTCGCCGACGACGACCATGAAAAAATTCATGATCCTCGCGGGGCGCCATGTCATCATGGCGTTTATTGTCTCATCGACATCATGCTCTGCCGCAACATGCCCGTTGTCAATTGCCCAGCGGGCAAGCTGAACGCAGTGCAAAGAATCGTCCCGGACCTCTTCGCCCGACTTCTGGAGCATCCGCTTTGCCTTCTGGTTGACCGCCATCTTGTTTAAATGTTCTATGCCTTTCTTCATGTCCTCGCCTTCCAGGCTGCTATTTTTTACAACGGCAGGCGCGCGCAATCAAGAATATTTTCCTCCCGGGACTTCAAAAAACATTGACTCAGTAAACGGGGAAGTGGTATTGTTAACTATGTTTGGCCTTGGATTACCTGAACTTATCATTATCCTTGTCATTGTCATAATGATCTTTGGAGCAGGCAAACTCCCCGAGATCGGCGGCGCGATCGGAAAAGGCATCAAAAGCTTCAAGAAGGCATCCCACGAACCTGACGACAAAAAGAATCCTCCTTCTCAGGAAAACCTGGATAAGAACAAACCAGCCTGACAGCATACCGTGCAAAGCAGCGTCTTCATAGGCATCGGGTCCAATATCGGCGACAAGATCAGAAATTGCATCGACAGCATAAAGGCGATCGCCCACGACAAAAGGGCGCGCATACGGTCTGCGTCCTCGCTCTACCTCTCCTCCCCTGTTTCCGAGATAGCGCAGGAAGATTTTGTGAACTGTGCCGTATCGATCGACTGGGATGGCGCAGCCTCCGAACTGCTCCGCCTCCTCAACAGGATAGAGGCCGAAATGGGGAGAAGACGCGCCGTCAAAAACGGCCCCAGGGTCATTGACCTTGACATCCTCCTTTTCGGTGATGCCCTCATCGATGAGGCATCGCTCACCGTGCCCCACCCCGAGCTCCACAGGAGGAGGTTTGCAATTGTGCCATGCATCGAGATAGAACAGGATATCTTCCACCCTCTCTACAAAAGGCCTTTGAAGGACTTCCTCCCGCACATCGATGACAGTCAGAAAATAGCATTGTTAAAGGACAGGAAAGAGGTTCCTAATTTCAATTGACAAAGAACCTGTGCAGGGCTAAATTAAACCATAATACATAGCTGGCAGCTCATGACAAAACACGTGAGGCGTCAGGCGGAAGGCGTGAAGCGGTTTAACCCCTTACGACTTACGATTCACGACTTACGGGTTTATAATCTCGCTGAAGGCTGACCGCTGGTAGCAGAAACCAGCGGGATGAAGCGAACCCTAAAAAGGAGTTAGAACCATGCCGGAAGTTGACGAATCTGAAAAAGAAAAACAGTTTTACACGGACATCCCCGCAAAGAGCAAACCCTTCTTTCTGAAGGGCTGCAACTCGCTGGACTGGGGAATGAAGAACCGCCTGTCGAGGATATTCAATCCCAGGTCGGGCAAGACGGTCATGCTGGCCATTGACCACGGATATTTCCAGGGGCCGACCACCGGGCTCGAGCGCGTCGACGTCACCATCCTGCCGCTTTTGCAATACGCCGACACCCTTATGCTCACCCGCGGCATCCTCCGGACGATCGTCCCTCCGACTTACGACAAGGGCATAGTCCTTCGGGCGAGCGGCGGGCCAAGCATTCTCAACGAGCTCTCGAACGAGCAGATCGCAATAGACATAGACGAGGCCATACGCCTGAACGTCTCGGCCATGGCGGTCCAGGTTTTCATCGGCGGGCAGTTCGAGACGCAATCGGTTCACAACATGACGCGCCTCGTCGATTGGGGAAACCGCTACGGCATCCCTGTTCTCGGCGTAACAGCCGTAGGCAAGGAGATGGCAAGGGACGCAAAATATATGAGGCTCGCTTCGCGGATCATCGCGGAGCTCGGCGTCACTTACGTAAAGACCTACTACGTTCCGGAAGACTTCGACACGGTAGTGGCCTCCTGCCCTGTGCCCATTGTTATCGCGGGCGGGAAAAAGATGCCCGAGCTTGACGCGCTCGCTATGGCGTACAATGCCATTCAGGACGGAGCGTCGGGCGTCGATATGGGGCGCAACATCTTCCAGTCGGAATCGCCGGTCGCCATGATAAAGGCTATACGAAAGGTTGTCCATGACGGCGTAAAACCGAAGGAAGCCTACGATTTCTTCCTCACAGAAAAGAGCAAGGCAAGAAAAGGATAGCACCGTCATGCGAGTGGGGATGTACTACAGCAACAGCAAGGTCGAAGTGGAAGAGGCGCCGGTACCAGTAGTTGGCCCGCGGGATATCCTTGTCAAGGTGGTCGCAAGCGGCATATGCGGTAGCGACGTCCTTGAATGGTACCGCATCAAGAAGGCGCCGCTCGTTCTCGGTCACGAAGTAAGCGGCGAGATCGTCGAGGCCGGGGCGGAGATCGCAAAATTCAAAAAAGGCGACAGGGTTTTTACAACTCACCACGTCCCCTGCGATGAGTGCCACTTTTGCCTTACCGGCCACCAGACAGCGTGCGATGCTTTTCAGACAAAGAATAATTTTAACCCCGGAGGATTTTCGGAATATTTAAAAGTATCCGGGAAAAGCGTTGACACAGGGACGCTCCTTCTCCCCGATGAAATGTCCTATGAGGAAGGGTCGTTCGTTGAGCCTCTGGGAACAGTGGTAAGAGGGCTGAGGACAATCGGCCTGAAACCAGGCAATTCCCTCCTGGTGATCGGGTGCGGGATAGCGGGCCTGCTCATGATCAAGCTGGCGCGGGCGCTGGGCGCCGGCAGGATCATCGCGACGGACATCGACGGCTACAGGCTGGAAGCGGCGCAAAGGTTCGGCGCGGAAAAGGCAGTCCCTGCCAACGCTGATATACCGGATACGATCAAGGCCATAAACCACGGCCGGCTGGCCGACAGGGTGATAGTGTGCGCGGGCGCAATGCCTGCTGCGAAGCAGGCATTGCAGTCAGTGGGCCGGGGAGGGACTATCCTGTTCTTTGCAGTGCCCAACCCCGGGGAGGCCATCGATATCGACCTGAACCCTTTCTGGAGGAACGACGTAAGCTTTAAGACCTGTTATGGAGCCGCCCCCCTTGACAATGTGCAGGCCATGGAGCTTATCAGGGCCGGGAATATCAACGTCAGCGACATGATCACTCACAGGTTCAGCCTGCAGGATATTGCAAAAGGATTTAAGACCGCCTCCGATGGCAAAAACTGCCTTAAGGTAATCATCAAGCCGCATGGATAACGGCGTGCGGCGTATGAAAAGCATCTCTGAAAAGGCTCTCTTCAAACAGTTCTCGGAGTTCGGGAGGGATCTTTTCCTGCGGGGGTTGATCAGCTCGCACGCGGGGAACATGAGCGCGCGGAGCGGCGATAGGGTCTACATCACGGGAAGGGGCGCCATGCTGCGGCGGCTGGGCCGGACAGATATCATCAAGCTTGATATTGGCAAAGACGATCAGGACATTGTGCGCAGGGCATCTTCAGAGGCGCCTGTCCACAGGGCTATCTACCGGGAGACCGATGCGCGGGCTATCGTACACGCCCACCCGCCGTATGCGACCCTTCTTTCGATGACAGAGGACAACCTCGTCCCCGTGGACTGGGAAGGGTCGTATTTCTTCAAGAAGATACCGGTGTTAAACCCAAAGAAAAAAGGCGCGGCAAAAGGCCTCGCAGCCCTGATCAGCAGAAGCATGAAGGATCACAAGGCAATTCTTGTGCGGGGGCACGGAAGCTTTGCCCGCGGCGATACGCTTGAAGAAGCATATATGCTGACGAGCAGCCTCGAGGCGTCGGCATTTTTCATCTACCACCTGAAGAGGTGACGGCTGATTGAGTGTTGCCTGAACCGCTTATCCCTTTTCCTACCTTGCCGATAAAACATATATATGGAAGAAAATAACCAAAAGAACAGCAAAATCATCCTATTCA
>JAKQBZ010000182.1 GCA_029559435.1 Deltaproteobacteria bacterium
GTTGTGCTCGTTGTCTCTAAAATGGTATTCGCAAAGCGGTTCGCCCTCACGTGCATCCTTGCCGGCGCTGTCGGCAACATCTACGACAGGGTTCTCTACGGAAGCGTTGTTGATTTTCTCGATTTCCACTACGGCGCCCACCACTGGCCCTCGTTCAACGTTGCCGACATATCGATCTCCTTCGGGATCTGCCTGTGGCTTTTCCTCGAACTGTTCCATGCGAAGAAGACGGCTCGTGGCTCATAGCTCATGGTTGATAGCGAACAAGATAACGGTTACTCGATACTGGATGCTGGTCAGATGCACTTCTCACCTTTTACCTTTCACCTTTTACGATGTGAGCCGGCATTATGGATGATGGGTTATTAGAAGAAGAGAAGAAGCTCAGGCGATTGCGGTTCATCGTCGATTTTGCGCTCCAGTTCATACAAACACAGGATATCGACCACGACCACGCGATGAAGGTCGTCGAAGGGGTGAAAAAACAGGCATTGAAGCTCTTCCCTGACAAGGAAGACGCATTTGATATCATCTACGCGCCGCGGTTCAAGCGGGCGCTGAACGAGAAGTTCAAAAGAACGTGAAAGGTGAAAGGGAGGATGCGTTGAGAGAAGAGATCGAGAAAGCGATAAAGGGATTTGTAAAAACCTCGCCGTCGAACCGGCTGAAAGGCTCTGACGAACAATACTTCGCCGAGCCGATGGTGGGATACGCGGACATCCATGATCCGCTCTTCGCCGAATATAAGAATATCATCGGCGATTTCCACCTGACCCCGGCGGAATTCCTCGAGGCTGAATATGGCGGGGCATGCCCCGAAAGCGGCACCGTCATATCCTGGATCCTGCCGGTTGCCATAGGCGTCCGGAGGAGCAACAGAAAAGGAAAAAAGGTTCCTTCTCTTGAGTGGTCGCATATGCGTTTTTTTGGTGAGCTCTTCAACGAGGCATTAAGAAAGTATGTTGTCGCACTCCTTAGCAGCAGGGGGTACCGCACCCTTGCCCCGGCTTTGACGGCACAATGGAAGCGCATCGTATCACCGGAGGTCGGACATGCCTCAACGTGGTCTGAAAGACATGCCGCGTATGCAGCAGGGCTGGGGACGTTCAGCTTAAGCGATGCCCTCATCACCCGGAAGGGGATCGCCCACCGTATCGGCTCCGTCATAACAGAGCTTGTCCTTGAACCGACGGCAAGGCCATATCAAGGCCCTTATGATTATTGTCTTAAATACAATTCAGGCACCTGCGGCGCCTGCATCGAGCGGTGTCCGGCAGGGGCGATCACTGAAAAAGGGCACGACAAGGAAGCATGCTCCCGGTTTATGAACCAGGTAATCAGCCCTAAAGTGAACGAAGCATACGGGGTAACCATATCAGGCTGCGGGCTCTGCCAGACAAAGGTCCCCTGCGAGAGCAAGATACCGGCTATAAAGCAGCTCATAGCTCATAGCTCATAGCAAAATCAAATCCTAAATCCTAATTTCTAAATCCGAAACAAATTCAAATGTTCTAAATTCAAAATATAAACGACATGCTTTTGCTTTGAACATTTGATGTTTGAATTTAGATATTGTTTAGTGCTTCGTGCTTAGGATTTCGTGCTTCGTTCTTGCTATGAGCTATGAGCTGTATTTGTTGCCTTTCTATTTCCCCAGCCTTTTCTTTATGCTGTCCGCCAGCCCCCTGATTCCCTCTCCTACCTTCTGTGTCCCATCGGAACCGAGGGTTACCGCCGAGCCGCCGATGCCCTTCACCGATAGGCCGAGTTTTTCCGCAAGGCCGGAAGAAAACCTGGCGCTCATGCTCTCCGCGAGGCTGAACTTCGGGTTGTCGAGAGACCCTTCGACAACAAACTTCAGGGGGATCTCATTATTGCTGTTCTTCATGAAGCCAACCACCATGGAAAGGGGAACCCCGAGGAACCTGGAGCCCATCCCGGAGCCGCTTTCGAACGCGAGGTCTTTAAGCACCACGCTGCCGGGCGCCCGGATCTTGCGTGAGGCGATCTTTACATCCATATCAAGGTCAAGGAATCCCTTTGTCACATTGACGCTGCCCTCTTTCTGAAAATAGGGCTTCATCGCCGTAATATCGAGCTTCCTGGCTTCCACCCTTGAATCTGTATCCTGCGTCTTCAGCTTTACCTTGCCCTTGCTCATCAATGTTCCGGTGCTCATATTGCCGGGGACATCCGCCTTCAGGGTATAAGGTGTGAGGTTGGAGCCCAGGGGGATCGCGATGTCCTTTGCGTCGAGCTGGATATTGCGCACTTTTGTCAGGATGGGCGTTTTTGCCGTCTTCCTGTCGAGGTAGTCGATGGAGCCGTTGCGGACCACGATGCTCTTGATCAATACAGGCGGTGATTCTTTCATATCCTGTTTTGACTTTTTCTTGTCCTTTTTCTCTTTTTCAGACGGCAGCGCCGGCATGATCACGTTGCCCTTCCTGTCGACTTCGATCAACATGTAGAGGTCCTTCAGGAGAACGCTGGAGATGACATACTCGTCCCTGAGGAACCCAAGAAAATTCGCCTTGATAGTGACGTTGCCGATCTTCAATATCTCTTTGCCGGCAGGGCCTTTAAAGCTGATGCCGGTCCCTTCTACCTTGCCCCAGTTGAGCTCCAGCTTCTGTATCGAAAAATCCTTTCCGAGCATTGATTCAAGCTCTGCCTTGATGAGCTTGTTCGCATGGGTGATAACCACTGCAACGGTTACCCCGAGCATAATCACCACCACGGCGACGGCAATGAGAACTATCTTCAACCCTCTCTTTTTCATCACAACCCTCCGCTATACCTTGTTTATCCTTAATTATACGCCATGAGGTGCTTGAAATGGAATAGGTTCGTTCATATAATTACACCAGAAGGAGGCCGGCATGTCTGTAATGTTTGAGTTTGCAATGTTCCCGACGGATAAGGGGGAGAGCGTCAGCGAGTACGTAAGCAGGCTCCTCAAGGTCATCGATAAAAGCGCTGTGCCATACAAGCTTACGCCTATGGGCACTGTCGTTGAAGTTGACACCTTTGATGCCGCGCTGAAGATCATCAGGCAGGCATATAAAGAGCTCGAGCCTGACTGCAACAGGATCTATTCGGCGATCAAGTTTGATATACGGAAGGGCAAGAAGGGAAGGCTCGAGCAGAAGGTCGCTTCGATCGAAAAGAAGGTAGGGAAGAAACTGAAGACGTAGCATTGATCTTTCAGTATTATTTCGTTGTGCCTTGGATTATACTCTTCCCGTGAAGGTGCTTCTTGTACAGCCTCCGATCGAGGATTTCTACGACACGTCCATACGGACCTACCCGCTTGCGCTTCTTTATCTTGCAGCGGCTATCCGGGATGTTTGCGACGTCTCGGTCGCTGATCTGCGAAGCAACAGAAGCCCTCGAGCCATTAAGGACCAGCCCTTCCCTGAATTGAGACGCTACTATCGGGACGATCATTATTCGCCTTTCTCGCTTTTCCGCAGATACTACCGCTTTGGCGCAGACGGCGGAGAGATCGAGGCAGCGATCAGGCAGCGCGCACCTGATGTCGTTGCCGTCACGTCTTCATACACGACCTACTCCCTCGAAGCCCTTGAAGCGGCGAAGATAGCCAAGAAGGTCAGCAGCGATATCATAACGGTCATGGGCGGCACGCACCCCACGCTTTTCCCGCTCCAGCCGCTGCAGGACCCTTATGTGGACTATGTGATACGGGGAGAGGGCGAGACGCCGCTTTTTTCATTGGTCCGGGCATTAAGGTCAGACCGGAGAAAAACAGCGGCAGGCATACCGGGAGTTTCTTCAAGGCGTAACGGCGATTATTCTCTATCAGGCATCGCGATCGAAAAGGATATCGACCGCATCCCCGCGAGGGAGTTGCTGAACAGCTCCGACTACCGGATAGGCGGGAAGAACTATGCCTTTTTTCTCACGTCGCGGGGGTGCCCTTTCCGCTG
>JAKQBZ010000198.1 GCA_029559435.1 Deltaproteobacteria bacterium
AAAAGCCTTTCAACATAGACGAGCTTTCCCAAAAGATACGCCATGCGCTTGAAACGTAAGAAAAGATAGCCGTCAGCAGTCAGCACACAGCCGTTAGCTGAGACAAAAAAGGCTTTAGGCTGATAGCTGAAAGCTGATAGCTGTCGGCTTCCCGTTTTTCACCTTTTACCTTTCACCTTTCACTTTTCACTGCCTTTAGTATATCCTTGAAACTTCCCTCTGTACCTTATAATGTATATCTATCGTCTATGAAGAAGCCCCTTTGCCTCATAACGGTATTGCTGATCGTCGGTTTCAGCGGCATCGTTGCGCAGACGATCCTGCTTCGGGAACTGCTCATCATCTTTTCCGGCAACGAACTTTCCATCGGGATCATCATTGGCTCGTGGGTCATCTGGGAAGCCGCAGGCGCATATCTCGGCGGCCGCCGGAAGGGCAGCTACCGGAACAGCCTCAACCTCTTCCTTGCCTCCATGATCCTCTTTTCGTTCTTCTTTACGGCAACCATTTACTGCATACGCATTGCCAAGGTAATTGCGGGAATACCGCCGGAAATGGGCTCCGGCATTATACCGATCCTTTACATGTCATCTTCCATCCTTCTGCCTGCAGGCCTTCTCCACGGCTTCGTGTTCACGCTCATGTGCACGATACACGACCAGGCAACGGGCGAAGGCCCCTCATCGATCGGCAAGGTCTATTTCTATGAGATGCTGGGAACGGTTCTGGGCGGGGCCTGCGTCAATTATCTCTTCATCCCTTATCTTCAGTCATTCCAGATCGCCCTGTCAATGGCCGCCCTGAATGGAGTCGCATGCCTTTTCATCGCCCTTCCTTTTTTCGAGCGAAAAAGGGCGCTGCAGATAACGGCAGGCCTTCTGTCCGCCATAATTCCCTCTGCGATGCTCATCCTGGGCAGCGCCGATACGATGCACCGGGATGCCATAAGCCGCCAGTGGCAGGGAAAGAACGTTGTCTATTATGCAAACTCTCTTTACCAGAATATAGTGGTTATTCAGAGCGACAGCCAGTATACCTTTTTCTCCGATGGGGTCCCGCTTATTACAACACCGGTGCCGGATATTGCCTTTGTTGAGGAGTTCGTCCATTTTCCCATGCTGCACCATCAATCCCCGGAAAACATCCTTGTCATCCACGGCGGGGCAGGCGGCGTGGTCAACGAAATATTGAAGTACCCGACGGTAAAGCGGGTCGATTATATAGAAACCGACCCCCTGTTTCTGAAAACGATAAAAAGATTTCCAACGGATATCACGCAGAGAGAGCTCGACAGCCCCCTGGTCCATTTACACTATATAGACGGCAGGATCTTTGTAAAAGAAAGGAAGGCGGAATACGATGTCATTCTGCTCGGCCTGCCTCCCCCTTCCACGCTCCGCGCAAACAGGTTCTTTACGCAGGAATTTTTTGACTCTGTAAAAGGCGTCATGAAAGAAAAGGGGATATTCGCCCTCACTGTGGCCGGTTCGTTTACGTACTACAGCAAAGAGCTTAGAGACCTGAACGGCTGCATCCTGAATACCCTCTCCAGGGTTTTCCCGAACATCTTCGTCATCCCGGGGGATGCAAACCTCGTCCTCGCCTCGACTTCAGGAGACATCTTTCACGGCTCGCCGTCTGCCCTTTACGGCAGGATCGTGCGCTACGGCCTCAAGACCAGCCTCATCTCCCTCCCTCACCTTACCTACCGCCTCGACGGGGACAGGAGGAGCTGGTTTATGTCCTCCGTAAAGGCCCCTGATGTGCCGGCGAACAGGGACCTTGCCCCGGAAGGGCTTTTTCTCAACATCCTGTACCAGAACATCCTCTTCACCCCTTCACTGAAGAAACCGCTAAACTTTTTAAGGGGCATCGACCTTCCCGCCGCATCAATGTCCGTGGCCGCCCTCTTCTTTTTTCTTTTCTTCCTGACGCGATCTTACAGAAGATTTGTCATCCCTTTCGCAATAGGCACTACCGGCTTTACAGCCATGATCTTTGAGCTGATCCTTTTGTTCGGTTTCCAGATATTTTACGGGTATATCTTCTACGAGATCGGCATTCTCATCACCGCGTTCCTTGGCGGCATGGCTGCGGGGGCCATAGCAATGACCACCCGCTTAAAAAACATGAAAGACCACGCCAGGGCGCTCATGTTTATCGAGGCAGGCATGATCCTTCTTGCCATTCTCCTTCTCCTTGTCTTTTCTTTGCTCAAGGTAAGCTCCCTTTACAGCCCGGCGCTCATGCACCTTCTCTTTATCGTCCTCCTTTTCATATCAGGCGTTGCTACCGGCGCAGAATTCCCTCTCGCAAATGCGCTGTACCTTGAAAACAATACCGTAGGCAGAACGGTCGGCATTATCTATGGCGCCGACCTTCTCGGCGGATGGATCGGAGGAATAGCCGGCGGCTTTATTCTCCTCCCTATCCTCGGCTTGCTGCAAGGCTGTATCCTCATTGCCATGCTGAAGGCAGCCAGCCTTCTCTTGTTGATTTGCCGGAGAAAATAGTATAATGAAAGCTTCTATACGGTTCTATCTATGCTTACGCGAAGAGATTTTATCAAAATAGCCTTCTTAACTCCTGCCGCATTACAACTTGAGGCAAAAGAACCCGCCCTGAAAGGCACCCCTTATCTGAAAGAAGCCCTTTACTACCGGGTTATCGATGCAAAAAAAGGCACGGTCGAATGTCTGTTGTGTCCGAGAGGCTGTACGATCCCTGAGGGCGGGTCCGGCTTCTGCCGCGCGCGAAAAAATATAAAAGGGAAGCTCTTTTCCCTCGGCTACGCGCTGCCCTGCGCGGTTCACATAGACCCGATAGAAAAAAAACCATTCTTCAATGTCTATCCGAGGAGCCTGAGCTTCTCTGTTGCCAGCGCGGGCTGCAACCTGCGGTGCAGATTCTGTCAGAACTGGCAGATATCCCAGGCGTCCCCCGAGGATACTGCCAACCAGCCTCTATCTCCTGAAAGGCTCCTGTCCCTCGCGCAACAGAACCGATGCAGGAGCATCGCCTACACATACACGGAGCCGACAAATTTCTTCGAATATATGCTGGACACCGCGAAGATAGCCTCCGGCAAAGGCATCCTCAACGTATGCCACTCCAACGGATATATCAATCCGGAGCCCCTCAAGTCGCTCTGCAAGTACCTCGACGCGGCAAATATAGACCTCAAGGGATTCAGCAGGTCTTTTTACAACAGGCTCTGCGAGGCAGAGCTTGGGCCGGTCCTGGAAACGATAAAGACCCTCAAAGGGTCAGGCGTCTGGGTGGAGATCACCAATCTCGTCATTCCGGGGCACAACGATGACGAAAAGACGATCGCGGATATGTGCCGGTGGATCTGTCAGAACGCCGGGGCCGACGTCCCGGTCCACTTCTCCCGCTTCTTTCCCATGTACAGGATGACCAGCATATCTCCGACGCCGGTAAGCACCCTCGAAAAGGCGCGCGACATAGCCTTGAAGGCGGGCCTTCAATTTGCCTATATAGGCAATGTCCCGGGCCACCCGGGAGAGAACACCTATTGCCCCGCATGCAAGAAAATGGTTATCCGAAGGTCCGGGTACAATATCCTGGAATACACGCTGAAAGGGGGCGCCTGCCCGGGCTGCGGGAAAAAGATAGGAGGGATATGGGCAGCTTAAGAGCAGCAGACAGCAGACAGCGGTCAGCAGTCAGTAAATTCCAAAGGACCGCCGGTAAATGGTCGTCCATCCTTTATTTAGCCATCTGCGTTGTGTTCCTGTCCACTGCCGGGTTTGCGGAGGATGTCCTTGTTAAGGTAAGGAAGCCGGCGTTCGCAGGCTCTTTTTATCCCGGCGAAGGATCTGCCCTTGCCAGGACAATAGACGGGTATATGAAAGAAGCGGGATCAAAAAAAGACAGGGCAAGCGCGCCCGTTTTCGGCATCATTGCTCCGCACGCGGGATACCAGTATTCCGGACGCGTCGCGGCCTATGCCTACAACCAGGTAAAAGGAAAACCCTACACAACGGTCATCCTCATGGGCCCGACACATCGCGTGCCGCTTAGCGGCGCAGCGATATACCCTGCAGGATTATGGGAGACGCCTCTGGGAAGGGTTCAGGTTGACCACGATATAGCAAAAAAACTCGCGGGCAGGTGCACGTTCATGAAAAACTATCCCCTTGCCTTTGAGCGCGAGCACTCCCTCGAGGTACAGGTCCCTTTTCTTCAGCAGGCCCTGAAAGATTTCAAGATAGTCCCTATCGTCATGGGCATGATGGAAGGACCTGACTACAGGGCCCTCGCTGATGCGCTCTGCGAATTGCTTAAGCAGCATGCCGGAAAGATACTGATCGTCGCATCTTCCGATATGTCACATTTTCACAACTACCGGGAAGCAAGCCGGATGGACAGGCTTGCCTTGAAGTTGATCGGAGATCTCGACACAGAGGCCCTCGCAGCCGGCCTCGCAAAAAATGATTATGAACTGTGCGGATCACAGGCAGTCTTGACCCTTATGATGGTCGCCAAAAAGGCCGGCGGAGAGGCGAAGGTCCTTCACTATGCAAATTCCGGGGATGTGATAGAGGACAAAAACAGGGTCGTAGGGTACGGGGCCGTTGCCTTTTCTCTCAGGGAAACCGGCGCCGGCCTCAACAAAAGGGAGCAGAAGGCGCTTCTCGCCTGTGCCCGGAAGACCCTCGAAGAAGCAGTGGCGCTGGGAAGAATCGCTCCGGCAGAGGCGAAAGAAAAGGCGCTGCTCGAAAAGCGGGGGGTCTTCGTCACCCTCACAAAGAATGGACGGTTAAGGGGGTGCATCGGATACATCACGCCGGTCATGCCATTGTACAGAGCGGTCTCCGACATGACCGTCTCTGCGGCAAGCCGCGACCCGCGGTTCCCCCCTGTCGCAAAAGAGGAACTGAAAGATATACATATTGAGATATCCGTGCTCAGCCCGCTGAAAAATGTGGATGACCCGCATGAGATCGAGATTGGGAAGCACGGCCTGTTCATTGTGCGAGGGAACAACCAGGGGCTTCTTCTCCCCCAGGTGGCAGCCGAATATATGTGGAGCAGGGAGGAGTTTCTGAAGCAGACCTGCCTCAAAGCGGGCCTGCCGTCGAATGCCTGGCAGGACAGAGGGACAAAGATCTACAGCTTTTCCGCCCAGATATTTTCGGAATGAACGAATATCAGGCCCTTGAACCCTATTGAGATAATGATCAACGACAAAAGGAGGCAGCGAAATGCTTACGGAAAAACAGCTTGCACAATATGCGGAGGTTCTTCTCTGGGGGCTGGGGACGGCCCGGAAAAAACCCTTCAAAAAGAATGACTGTATCCTTCTCCAATATGAAGCGCCTGCCGTCAGGCTCGCCGAGATACTCTACGGGAGGATCCTCGATCTGGGCATGCACCCTGTTCAGCGAATGGGCCTTACCTTCGGCATGGAAAAGAGCTTATATAAAAGATCAAACAAGAGGCAGCTTACCTTTCTTGCGCCCGGCGACAGGGAGCTCTATGCAAACCTGAACGGGAGGATATTCCTGAGGGCGCCGGAATCGCTGACCCATCTGAAAGAGATCGACCCTGCGAAGATCGGCACAGTTCTCGTCTCGCGGAAGCCGCTCCGCGACATCCTCGACAAGAGAGAGGAAAAAGGCCTCTACAGCTGGACGCTCTGCACCTTCCCGACCAACGAGCTCGCCAGGCAGGCAAAGGCAAGGCCGGAGGAATACGCCCGGCAGATCGTGCGCGCCTGCTACCTTGACAGAAAGGATCCCGTCGGGGAATGGAAGAACGTCCACCGGCAGGTGAGCGGCATAAAGCGATGGCTCAACAGCCTGGAGGTGAGCTATTTCCATGTTGAATCTGACCACATCGACCTGAAGGTCACCCCTGGAGAGAAAAGGGCATGGAAGGGCATCTCGGGCCACAACATTCCAAGCTTCGAGGTCTTTCTCTCTCCGGACTGGCACGGCACGGAAGGGGTCTATTACGCCAACCTTCCATCTTTCCGGAGCGGAAATTACGTTGAAAAGATACGCATTACCTTCCGTAAAGGCTCTGTCGTTAAAATGGAGGCCGGGAAGGGAGAGGACTTTGCCCGCAAGCAGCTTTCCATGGATAAAGGGGCAAGCAGGGTCGGCGAATTTTCCCTGACGGACAGGCGCTTCTCGCGCATCGACCGGTTCATGGCGGATACGCTCTTTGACGAAAATTTCGGCGGGCAAAACGGGAACTGCCACATCGCCCTCGGCGCCTCATACACCGACACTTACGACGGCAATCCTGCCGCGATGACGGGGGCGCTCAAAAAGAGGCTCGGCTTCAACGAATCCGCGCTCCACTGGGACCTTGTCAATACGGAGGACAAGACGGTCACTGCCTGCCTCAGATCAGGCAAAAAGGTTGTCATATATGAAAAGGGCGTCTTTAAATATTAAAGATCGATGCTGGAAACCAGCTCATAGCTCATGGCTCATGGCAACAGCACAAATCCGATTCGTTTTTTATCGCCAGTATCCAGCATCGAGTATTAACCCGAAAAATGCATTTACCTGAAC
>JAKQBZ010000158.1 GCA_029559435.1 Deltaproteobacteria bacterium
CAAAAATCCCCCCTTCTCCATGAGGTCTGCCAGAGGGATATTCACAATTATGCACCCAAAGCCGATGGGCACAAGGAGCAAAGGCTCAAAGTCTTTCTTGATACCAAGGTAAAGGAGGATGCCCCCGATACACATCATTACCAGATTGGACCAGTGGAGGTGAGTAAAACCGGCTACAAGTCCAGATAATCCGCTTAGCATTGCATCTAACATGTTTCAGTCCTCCTTTTTATTTTTCATCTTCTTCTTTTTTGTAAGGAAAGATCTTCTTCATTGCAGACATGACGAGGCTGAAAAGAATAAGGGTACATATGGTACCTCCCATGCCTACCACAAGCATGGTCAATCCAAACGTCCATCTATCCATCATACAAGACACCTCCTGAATATATTGAATGTTCCAGACATTTAATGCGTATTACTTTTTATGGTAATGACAAAATAACTATATCACCATCAATGCATAGTCAAGTGAAATCTGTAACAAAGTTTAAATCATCTTTAATATTATGAATATACAAATATGGGGTTCATTTATTATGCACCGTCATTTGAGCCTTTGGATCATTGGGCCCTCAAAACTTGATGCATGTCATTGACAAGGTGCAAGCATAAAGTATACAATTCATCAATAACCGGCAGGCATCCGGCAACACAATGCACGTTACATAGAATGAAAAGAAAAAAGACCAAAAAGATCAGGATCGGGAACGTCTTCATGGGCGGCGACAGCCCCATCGTCGTCCAATCCATGCTGAAAACAAATCCAGAGAACTTCCAGGAAACATTGGACCAGACAAGGGAGCTGAAAAGGGCAGGCTGTGAACTGATAAGGATCGCGCTGCCGCAGGAAGAGACATGCAAGATCATACCTTTCCTGAAAAAAGAGGTCGATGTCCCGATCATAGGCGACATCCACTTCAACCACAAAATTGCCCTGAAGGCAATGCGGCTGGGGATCGATGCCGTGAGGATCAACCCGGGCACGATCAACAATGTAAGAAAAGTAAAAGAAGTCGCCCTCTGCGCGAAAGAGACCAAAACCCCTGTGCGGATAGGAATGAATATCGGCTCTATGGAAAAAAGAATATTAAAGAAGTACCACAAGCCCAACGCGGAAGCGATGGTGGAGAGCGCTCTCTATTACATCAGCCTCTTTGAAGACATAGGTTGGACAGAGCTGAAGGTATCCTTAAAGGCATCGGATATCTTCCAGACCATCGATGCCTACAAGAAATTTTCAAAACTTTCCGATTATCCCCTTCATATCGGAGTGACAGAAGCAGGGCCGGTCTTTTCCGGCGTTATTAAATCTGCCATCGGGATCGGCATCCTGCTGTACGAGGGCATTGGCGACACCCTCAGGGTTTCGCTGACCGGCAACCCCGTCTATGAGGTCATTGCCGCTTATCACATCCTGCGCGACCTGGGCCTCAGAAAAAGGGGTATTAATTTAATCTCCTGCCCCACCTGCGGACGCTGCAAGGTCAACCTCACAGAGATCGTAGGGGAATTTGAGAAAGACGTAAACCACTTCGACAAGCATCTCAACGTCGCTATTATGGGCTGCGAGGTAAACGGCCCCGGCGAAGCGAAAGAGGCTGATATAGGCATTGCCTTCGGCGCCAACAAGGCGATACTTTTTGCAAAAGGCAAGGTCGTGAAGACCGGCATCCCGAAAGAAATGGCAAAAGATGTACTGAAGGAAGAGATCTACAACATCATATCTTAGACCAAACACCAATCACCAATGAACATCCAATAACCAATGACCGAATATCCAAACAGGGAACACTACCGGTAGGCATATCTTTGTTTGGTTATTGAATGTTGGTGATTAATTGGAGCTTGGTTATTGGTGATTGGTTATTCGATCTTCCTCTTCACATACATGATCCTCTGGATCACTGTGATGTGGCTCAATACCGCAAGGATGACGACGATATAATGCAGAATGTTGAAAAAAAGGCCGATAAGCAGCAGCACTATCCTCTCCGGCCTTTCCAATAAGCCCGTCGTGCACGATATCGAAGCGGCCTCCGCCCTCGCCCTCGCATAGGGTATTATCGCTATGCCTGTCGCTGCGATAAAGGTCACAACCGCATACGTCCGCTCGCCGCCGTTAAGAAAGAACACAAAAACGCCCAGCATCACGGCAAGGTCGGAATAGCGGTCCAGGACCGAATCCAAAAATCCTCCGAAAAGGGAGACCCTGTTCGTTTGCCGTGCGATCGCCCCATCGAGGAGATCAAAAAAACCCGATACCAGGAGGGCGGCCCCGCCTGATATAAAAAAACCAAATGCTACGGACAATGCGGAAAGGAATCCGAAAAATGTGCCGCAGAGCGTCAGCGCATTCGGGTCGATGATCTTGTTGCGGAAGAAAAAACGGTATACTTTGAGGATTGCCGGATCAAGAGAATGGCCGATCTTTGAGCTTATCAAAAGGTTCGCCTATCTTTCCCTGTCTCCCCTTATGAATTCTTCAACCATTACCCTTGCGATCTCATCGGAAAACTGTCTGAGTGGGTGCTTCATCGTGTATGCCGATATTGACTCGAGCACTCCCCCGATGCCGCGGTCTCTCGCCACCTTGCAGCAGCGTATCGCATCGACCATACAGCCGGCGCTGTTTGGAGAATCCTCTACGGACAATCTCATCTCAAGGTTGATCGGTATGTCGCCGAATATCCTCCCCTCAATTCTCATAAAGCAAACCTTATTGTCGTTCTGCCAGGGGACATAATCGGAGGGCCCTATATGGATATTTTGAGGAGGCATCGGGACGTCAAGCATGGACTGTACCGCCTCTGTTTTCGAGATCTTCTTCGAAACGAGCCTCTTCCTGTTCAGCATGTTCAGAAAGTCCGTATTGCCGCCTGTGTTCAACTGATAGGTCCTGTCGATCGCTACGCCCCTGTCGTGGAACAGCTTGATAAGGTTCCTATGAATGATCGTGGCGCCGATCTGAGATTTAACGTCGTCCCCTACAACGGGTATGCCCCGTTTCCTGAACTTTCTTGCCCAGGATGGGTCGGAGGCAATGAAGACAGGAATACAGTTGATGAGGCTCGCGCCGCTTTCGAGGCAGCATTGGGCATAATGACGGGCAGCCCTTTCAGAGCCGACAGGGAGATAATTTACCAGTATGTCGACCTCATTTTCCTTCAACACCCTGGCTACGTCAACCGGCTTCTCCTCTGACGGAACAAAGGTTCTCTCCGGCGGATAGTCCTGCATGTGGGCCGAAACGCTATCAAGGATATGGCCCATCGAGACCGTTACGCCCGTAGGCGCGATCTTCGCCTCGATTGTCTTCGTACAGTTCGGCTCTGAAAATATGGCCTTCTCGACGGGCTTTCCGACCTTCCTCTGATCGATGTCAAAGGCAGCAACGATCCTGATGTCTTTCGGCTCATAGCCGCATATATCATAGTGCATCAGCCCGATGGCCTGGCCGCCCTTCTTCTTTGAATAATAATACAATCCCTGAATAAGTGAGCTCGCACAATTTCCGACGCCGGCTATCGCAACACGGATCTTTCGCATTTTATCCTCTTGTAAGTTTCCTTTTTTTAAAATATTTGCCCTAAAATGTCAAAAAAAATATAGGCCGCTTATCTTCTATACTGCTGTATGCCTGCCTCATAGAGGTCGTTGCCGTACATATCGTTGATCACAAAAAGAGGCAGGTCCTTTACGCCCAGTTTTACCACAGCCTCAGGCCCAAGGTCTTCATAGGCAACGATCTCCGACGACACGACGCTCCTGGAGAGCAGCGCCCCCGCCCCTCCTGTTGCGCCAAAATAGACAGCCTTATACTGCCTCAAGGCATCCTTCACGGCAGCCGAACGCTTCCCCTTGCCGATCATGCCTTTCAG
>JAKQBZ010000231.1 GCA_029559435.1 Deltaproteobacteria bacterium
GAAAGCAGCATACTTTACAAGGCAAAAGAATTCAATATCGATATGGGGAAAGATAAAAAGATCGCCCGGGAAGTTGTCAAAAAGATCAAGGACCTTGAGATGTACGGCTACCAGTTCGAAGGCGCCGAAGGGTCGCTCGAGCTTCTCATGAAGAAGAAGCTGGGGATCCACAAGGACTACTTTGAGCTGATCGGCTTCAGGATCATCGTCGAAAAAAAGGAGAAGGCGCACCCCGTGACAGAGGCAACGATCCTGGTCAAGGTCGGGGACCGGATAGAGCACACGGCAGCCCTCGGAAAAGGCCCTGTCAATGCCCTTGACAACGCCCTGCGGAAGGCCCTCCATAAATTTTATCCCCTGCTTAAAGGCATGGACCTTGTGGATTATAAGGTCAGGGTGCTCTCCACCAAAGACGGCACAGGCGCGGCAACGAGGGTGCTCATCGAAAGCAGCGACGGGAAGCGGACATGGAATACCGTCGGCGTATCGGAGAACATCATCGAGGCAAGCTGGCGGGCGCTCGTGGACAGCATCGATTATAAGCTGCTCATCGAAGAGGAGAAGAAGCGGTGAAAAGGCCTTTTAATATCAAGAACGCAACAAAGAGACTGAACATCCTGAGGTCGCTGCGCGGCTACAAGCGCCCCTTCAAGGTAGTGGGCACCTACAGGCTCATCGACGACGGCCTCCGGCCCGAGGCAACGGTCATCCTCAAGACGGATGGCAAAGAGATGCACGAGGCCGCTACCGGCGTAGGCCCCGTTGACGCCCTCGCAAATGTATTGAAAAAATCCCTCTCCTCCATGTTCCCCGTGATCCAGGGGGTCAAGCTCGTAGACTATTCTGCAAAGGTGCACGACGCAAGGTCAGGCACCTCTGCGAAGGTAGAGGTCTCCATCGTGTTCACAGACGGCGATGAGGTGTGGAGCGTGACCGAGATCTCCGACAACATTAACATGGCCTCCTTCATGGCGCTCCTCGACGGCTTCGAGTACGCCATACTGTCGAAGAAGGACAGTGGATAGCGCAAAAGGCGGCTCATAGTTCATGGCAAAAACCAAGCACGAAATCCTAAGCACCAATTGGAGTAGCCCCCGTTTCAACCGGACACTCATACAAACAAATTAAGTTGTAGTAATAGCCATAGAGGTATTACTATAATCAAGAGAAAGGGGAGATAAAAGATCAAAGCATTGCCCTTTCTCCTGACATTGCTTTTAGATTCAGTGCTTACTGGTCCATTGTGGCCGCCCGCTGCACCCAGCCACCCGAAGTGCGATTACCGTTTCATCATCTCGGTTCGTCCGGCGTCTGGCAACCCTTGATGCCGGACGGTAAGCCGTCACCGGATAAGAAACTTACTGCTAAGGTGAGGCTATCGCCCGGATTTTTCGAATGCCTTGCTGATCAAAAGTTTCGCGACCAGGCCCGCATGGAAAAATGAAAAAGAAAAATAGGGCCTGCATGAAGGGATGAACCGCTGTTTTACTTCGCCCTCAGCGCATCCACGATCTTCATGTGCGCGGCGCGGATCGCGGGGAGGATGCCTCCCACAAGGCCCATGATGAGAGAGAATGCGATGGCCTTCCAGGAGATGTCGAGGGTGAGGGCGAATTGGAAGGCGAGCTCCGAAAAGGTCTGGAAGTTCACCGTTGAGATCGTAAAGAGCTGCATGAAGGACGCAAAGAAGAGGCCCGCGAGGCCGCCGGCCAGGCCCAGCATCAGCGACTCTATAAGAAATGCGGAGAGGATGCTCATCCTCCTGAAGCCGAGCGCACGCATGGTCCCGATCTCGCCGATCCTGTTCGCGACCGCTGCGTACATGGTGATCATGGCGCCGATGATGGCGCCGAGAGAAAAAATGGAGGTCAGCGAGAGGCCGAGGATGCGGAGGAACTTCGCCATCATTTCCGACTGGTCTAAATAGTACCTGGTCTCACGCTTTGCCTCAAGGGTGAGCCTTGGATCGCTCTCGATCCTCTCTTTCACGGCGTTGAAGCCTGCGGGGTCGCGGAGCCTGAAGATGATCGATGAGTATACGGGCCTCCTGAACGCCTGCATCAGCTGATCGGCGTCGCCCCATATCTCTGAACTGAAACCGGTGTTCCCGGCATCAAAGACCCCGACAACCTGCCAGCCGCGCATCCCGAACCGAAGCGTGTCGCCGAGGTCAGCGCCCTTGAACCTCTTCGTAACGCTTGCGCCTGTTATGATCTCCGTTGATCCTGGACGGGGCATCCTTCCCTTTATCAGCTTTACCTGGTCCCGCAATCTTATTGATTGCCCGGAGATCCCCCGTATGACCACGTTCGACTGCTTGTCGCTTCCCTCCTTGGGGAGGCTGATGAGCACGACCAGCTCCTTTGCGAGCATCCTCTGGCCGTCCGCCCCGATAAGGATACCCCGGTCCGTCTCAACGACCGATGCCTGGTACCTCTCAACGCCGCTTTGCACCTCTGATGCGGCTGCCTTGCGTATGACAACGACGTTTTCCGGTGAGCCCGTCTCGACGAGCGTCTTCTGGAGGCCGTGGGCAAGCATGAGGATCGTGGTGAAGACAAATACCACCAGGGCCATGCCTGAGGCCGTAAGGATCGTTGTGAGGCGTCTTGACCAAAGGTTCCGCAGGTTATATGAAAAGGGTATCTTCACCTATTCCACCGTCCTCAGCCCGTCGGCGATGCCTGTCTTCAATGACCGGTATGTGGGCACAACGGCCGCGAGCAAACCAACGATAAGCGAGAAGGCGATGTCGAGATAGAGCGTATCGGCATCGACATTAAAGACAGGAAAGAACGTACCCATTGCCTTTGCGAATGCAGCCGCAGCCGGGAAAGTAGCGATCATCCCTGCTGTGCAGCCTGCCATGGTGATCGTCAGCGATTCGCCGAAGATAAGACCGGCGATGTGGCGCGTTCCAAAGCCGAGGGCCTTGAAGGTGGAATATTCCGCTGTCCGTTCCCTTCCGGTCATCGCCATGGTGTTCGCCACAACGGCAAGGATAATGACGATCAC
>JAKQBZ010000237.1 GCA_029559435.1 Deltaproteobacteria bacterium
AAGCCCACCTATGGCAGGGTCTCCCGATATGGCCTTATCGCCTTCGCCTCATCGCTTGACCAGATAGGTCCCGTCACGAGGAACGTAAGCGACTGCGCTACCATGATGAACGCAATCGCAGGCCATGATCCTATGGACTCAACATCGATCCCACAGCCTGCGCCTGACTATGCCGCTTCCCTCGGACGAGACATAAAAGGCTTAAGGATTGGGATACCGAAGGAATATTTCAAGGATGGGATGGAAAAAGATGTCAGGAAGGCTGTGGATGAATCGATAGCCCTCTTTGAAAAGCAGGGCGCTTCCGTTGTGAATGTTTCTCTCCCCCATACTGAATATGCGGTAGCGACTTACTACATCATATGCACGGCAGAAGCATCCTCCAATCTTGCGCGATATGACGGGGTTAAATACGGGCTGCGGGAACCGGGGAAAGATATTATCGACATGTATAAGAAGACAAGGTTCAAGGGGTTCGGCAAAGAAGTAAAACGCCGGATCATTCTTGGGACCTATGTCCTCTCTTCAGGATACTACGATGCCTACTACAGGAAGGCAAGCAAGGTGAGAACGCTGATCAGAAAAGACTTTGACGAGGCCTTCAAGTCATGCGACATTATTGTGACCCCCGTCTCTCCCACGACCGCATTCACAATCGGCGAAAGAATGGAAGACCCCCTTGCCATGTATCTTTCGGACATCTTTACCATACCTGTTAATCTTGCAGGCCTCCCCGGGATATCAGTGCCCTGCGGGTTTGACGGCAAGGGGCTTCCCATCGGCCTGCAGATCATCGGAAAACCTCTCGATGAGGCCCTCATGATCCAGGCAGCATATATTTTTGAGAAAGAGCGGAAGGCAAAGAAGATACCGGAAAGGTATAAATGAGAAAAGCGGCTCATAGCTCATGGCTCATAGCTCATGGTAACAGCAAGAACCCGGTAGGCAGTAAGCAGTATGCACGAAAATCTTTTCGCTGTCTGCTCCTTAATGTTTACTATGTTTAGTTTTTGCTATCAGCTATGAGCCATGAGCTGCTTTTATAGCCATAAGTTATGAAACCACTTATCACATCATACAATGTCCGCAACTTCATGCGCGCCCTTAAAGGTATGGGTGTCGATACCTACCTCTTTGACAAGGGCGGTCGGATGACCCTTGCAAAACTACGGAAAGAGGTTCGCCAGTGCAGGAAATGCCCCCTTGCCGCAACGCGCAAACACGTTGTCTTCGGCGAGGGTAGCGCGAACGCACGATTAGTATTTGTCGGTGAAGCGCCGGGTGAAGAAGAAGACATCCAGGGAAGGCCCTTTGTGGGGAGGGCAGGAAAGCTCCTCGATCAGCTTATCGAGAGGATCGGCCTCGGCAGAAGCGATGTCTATATCTGCAATGTTCTCAAATGCAGGCCGCCGGGCAACAGGGACCCCGAAGAGCAGGAAAGGGATGTAAATGGCAGAATAAAAGGGTACCAAAAGCGGCGGTGAAAAGTGTACCACCCTGGAGATGAAAACATGGTAACACTCTCTTTCAAGGAGGTGTTGCCAGTGATTACCAGGGAGGTATTTATGGACATAAAAGCGATGAATCGGAACGGGTTGAGCATAAGGCGGATTGCAAAGATCACCGGTCTTCACAGGAAGACGGTGAAACGCAACCTGGAAAGCACGTCGTTGCCCGAGTACCACAGGAAGAAACGGAAAGAAAGCATTCTGGACCCCTTCCGGCCCATGATCGATGCATACCTGGAAGAGGACGACTACCAGGCGTCGTGGATCTTCGATAAGCTTGCCGGCATGGGGTATACCGGCGGTTACACGGTCGTCAAGGATGCCGTGCGGGCGATCAAGGGCGAAAAAACGAGGATCGCCTATATCCGGTTCGAAACGGAACCCGCCTTCCAGGCCCAGGTCGACTGGGGAGACTTCCAGATCGTGGAGCCCGACGGAACAATCCATACCGTCTCTGCCTTTGTCATGGTCCTCGGGTATTCACGGGCCATGTA
>JAKQBZ010000238.1 GCA_029559435.1 Deltaproteobacteria bacterium
CGCTGGAACAAAAATGCGTTTCGGGACATATGAAAAAGGTTTCTGGGAAACATTGATCGACGGCCAATGTGGAAGTTATGATAATTGGACCACTGATCTTTATAACGGCGTGATGGAGAGAACAAAAGAAGAAAATGCAGACCTTACCGGCTGGAGCTGTCCTTTTCTTCCGTTTATAAGAGGTGAATGCATAGGCAAAAATCTCGAAAGGGAGTTGAATAAATATCTTCTTGAATATTATATTACGCGGCCTTTTAGCAGAATACTCTCTCAATCACCCATGGATTGTTCCAGTCATTGACCGTCTATTTCAGCGATTGAACATAGATTACCGATCCCTCCGGAAGATAATCCTGACCTTCGGGTATTGATGCCACTGCCGTGGCCTCGGCTATTGAACTCAGGCGGCTGCGCTTTTTCATTGGATAAAAGGCCGGCAACCCGTCACCAGGCTCAAGAGTGCCGAAGAAGAAATCGGTCCAGTCCGGATCGCTGTCCCTGATTTCAGAGACAAGCCTGGCATTGATTACGGGCAGACCAGGGTTTGTATGACCGGATAGGGCCAGAAGTCCGGGCAACGCGATCTGCAGGAAGCCCATCAGGTTGGAAGGCGGTCCGCCGGGCAGTACAAATACCGGTTTTTTATTCAGTGTGCCAAAGCCGACTGCCTTGCCGGGCCCCATCCGAATCCGGTGGAAAACCTCCTTCCACCCAAGCCCTTCAAGGACCTGAGCCACCATATCGTAGTCTCCTGTCCATGCCCCTCCGCTTGTTATCACGGCATCCGTTTCATCAGACATGGCTTTTATAGCGCTGGAGATGGCATCGTAATCATCTTTTACAATTGTTACGCGGGTCTTTATCTTATACCTGTTGCACCATCCTGCCAGCGTTATGACGTTGCTTGCGTAGACCTTGCCGTACGCCAGAGGTTTGCCGGGCTCGACGATCTCGTCGCCGGTCCCGATAATCCCTGCAACGGGGTTTCCAAAGACAGGGACAACGCTGTGTCCGGCCACGGCAAGGAGGCCTGCCATAACGGGCGATATCTGCCGACCTGCCCGGAGGATACATTTCCGGAATGTTACATCGCTACCACGGGGAAGGATGTTCTTGGGTTCGGCAAAGCTCTCAATCAACACTTCATTGCCTCCCTGTTTCGTAAATTCCTCGGCCACCACGGCATCAGCCCCTGCGGGAATGCGCGCGCCCGTCAGCAGCCTCACCGTTGTCCCCGGCTTGACGTGAATATCCTTTTCACCTCCTGCGGCCATGGAGCCCAGAATCAGCAGTCGCACAGGGTTTTCGACGGTTGCTTCAGCTACCTCACGGGATAGCACGGCATATCCATCTTTACGCGAAGTATCCACGGACGGGGAATCCACCAGGGAATAACTATCGGAGGCGGCTACGCGGTCTACACTATCGATCAAGGCAACGTTCTCAGCGGGAAGAGGCTTGATATGCTCTAAGGTCAAACGCAAAGCCTCCTTTAGGCCGAGAGACATACCCTTCATTGTTGCCTCCTTCTGATCCGCATCATCCTTAATATATCTTCCTGTCTGCACGCGATGCGGCGGCGCTCAGTAATGGCTTCTTGCTTTCTCTCATTGTATGCCTCCTGCGTTTGATTAATATTAGATAAACATAAAGATACTGTCAACCTCATTGTATAAATCCCTGAGCAAAACAGATCGACCGGCGTCCCGGCATTTTGATTTTCCTATGGATTACTGCTATTCTTTATGAGGCGTGAAAGGTTATAACCAAAAGGAGGCTGCATTAATGAATGTGTTGAATGTCCCTGTGGCTAAATATACCCTTCCGGGTCATTCCCC
>JAKQBZ010000262.1 GCA_029559435.1 Deltaproteobacteria bacterium
CAAAGAGCTGAGACCTCAGGATTGAGTCTAAAAAATAGGAAAAAGGTGGGGGCATGGGGATGAAAGAGAAGACTGTCGATCTGGGCAAGATAAAAGATGCGGAGCTGATCCGGACGCGGGAATTTGGAAAGTTCGGATCCTGGGTTATCTATATCGTTGGTGCACTATGCTCCCTCTTTCACCTCTACTGCCTCCTCATAAACCCGATAGACCCGTGGTTCTTCAGGGGAATGCATATCGTATTCCTCTCCTTCCTCTGCTTTCTCCTGTACCCGGGCTGGCAGGGCGCAAGCAAAAAGGTACACTTCGTCGATTACATCCTGATCCTGATGATCATCGTCCCTTTCGTCTATATGGTGATCAACTTCGATGAGTGGATATACCGGGTGGGTGTTTTGCCCACCACCTGGGATTCGGTGGTCTCTCTCATCTTCATCATCGCGATCCTTGAAATGACAAGAAGGACCACAGGGCTCGCCCTTGCTATCATCGCCACCGTCTTCATCCTCTATGGATATTTCGGTAGTTCCCTCCCCGGCCTTTTTTATCACAAAGGTTACAGCTGGCCAAGGATCTTCACCTATCTTTTCAGCCTCGACGGGATCCTTGGCCTCCCCATCTTTGTGTCCGCAGCCTACGTCTACATATTTGTCATCTTCGGCGCCTTTCTTAGAAGCTCAGGGGTGGGAGCCTACTTTATTCAGTTCGCAAACGCTATCGTAGGCTGGGCAAGAGGAGGCCCTGCCAAGGTCGCTATCATTTCGAGCTCCCTTTTTGGCACTGTTTCGGGGAGCTCTGCCGCGAACGTCGTCGGAACGGGGAGCTTTACCATCCCTATGATGAAAAGCATGGGTTACAAATCGCATTTTGCCGGGGCCGTCGAGGCTGTCGCATCGACAGGCGGCCAGATAATGCCTCCCGTGATGGGAGCAGGCGCCTTTCTTATGGCCGAGATCCTCGGGGTGCCCTACGTGAAGGTCCTCGTGGCGGCAATATTGCCGGCGGCGATGTACTACCTTGCCGTCTATTTCATGGTCGATTTTGAAGCAGCAAAGACCGGCCTCGTGGGCCTCCCACCGGATCGTATTCCGAATAAAAAAGAAACCTTGAAAAAGTTGTATATGTTCACCCCCCTGGCAGTTCTCGTTTACTACATAGCGGTGGCGATGGCCTCCATCATTAAAGCGGGCACGATGGCCGTAATAACCTGTATCGCTGTGAGCTGGACCAGCAGGGAGACGCGGATGGGCCTGAAGAAGGTTATTGACGCCCTTGCGAACGGAGCAAAGGGCGCCATTGAGATGGCGGGAACATGCGCGGCGGCCGGCATCGTTATCGGCATCATATCTCAGACAGGGATCGGCCTTAAATTTGCCACGATCCTTCTCGAGTATTCCAAAGGCATACTACCGTTTGCCCTGTTTCTTTCAATGATCGTGGCCATCGTTCTCGGGATGGGCATGCCCACAACCGCTGCGTATGCGATATGCGCTGCCGTTATCACGACAGGTCTTATCAAGCTCGGGGCAATACCCATCGCAGCGCACCTCTTCGTCTTCTACTTCGCCTGCATTTCAGCCATCACACCGCCGGTTGCACTTGCAGCCTACGCAGGAGCCGCCATAGCGAACGCATCGCCGAACAGGGTAGGCTTCACGGCCATGAAGCTCGGCATAGCGGCCTTTATAGCCCCCTATATGTTCATCTTCAATCCCGCCATGCTCCTGATAGGCAGCCTGACAGATGTCATAAT
Source organism: Deltaproteobacteria bacterium (assembly GCA_029559435.1). GTDB lineage: Bacteria > Desulfobacterota > Syntrophorhabdia > Syntrophorhabdales > Syntrophorhabdaceae > UBA5609. Next base: position 1,754 of record JAKQBZ010000262.1, read on the forward strand.
TGTTACCGCCACAGCCCTCCTGGGCACCTTTGCCCTTGCCTGCGGCATGCAGGGATGGCTCCTGGGAAGGATCGTGGGGCTGCCGATAAGGATACTGCTCATAGCGGGCGCGATAATGCTTATCAAGCCCGGCGTCTATACGGATATAGCAGGCGCTTGCCTTTTGGTGATCACATATTTTCTCAGCCGCTTCTTTTCAAAAAAGCAGGCCGTTGTCGAGCCGTCATAGGGTATTCCTGCCTTCCCTTTCATTTGTTCTCGCGCCCCTTTTGCCCTTGACAACAAAGGGCCTCTTTGCTAACATGATGCTGAACAAAATCACTACGGCGTGAGACAGAGGGGAGGAGATGGCGCCAAAAAAAACCGCCAGGCAATGGTTTACTGAAGGATACAATCTTAACCTCCTCGAACCCTTATCGGACAAGTCAATTGCCGCATACAAAAAATGCATCCAGCTTGATGAGAAATTCACCGACGCTTACGTAAACCTTGGTTTTATCTTTCTCAACAAGAATGAATATGAGAAGGCGCTGAAATATTTCAGCAAGGTTGTGCAGCTCGAGCCGGAGAGCATCGAGGCTTACAACAATCTGGGATACGTCTATGAAAAGATGGAGAGGTTTGGCAGCGCCAAACAGATGTTCCAGAAGGCCCTCCAGTTAAACCCCAATGACCCCGAGGCCTTTGTCAACCTCGCCAATATAGCAGACCTTCAGGGTGATTACAACGGCGCGATCGCGCTATGGAAAAAGGCCATCGAGGTTGACCCCAGCACGGCGTCCCCGCATTTTTGCCTTGCCGTCATGTATGACAGGCACGATATGTTTGACGAGGCCATGGAACAATACCGGGAGGTCCTTGAGATAGATCCGGACCACATCAAGGCCCTGTTCAATCTCGGCAACCTGTACATCCAGCACGGGGAATACAATAAATCGCTTGAGTGCTTCAAAAGGGTATTGGAGCTTGATGAAAAAAATGCCGATGCATGGAACAACCTTGGCTCCATATATGAGGAAATGGGAAAGGAAGACGAGGCGATACCCGCCTACAGGCGATCGCTGAACCTGAACAATTTCCAGGAAGAGGCACACTTTAACCTTGCCCGCCTGGAATACGAAAAAAATCAGAAAGAACTTATCGGGGAGAAGGCGGAAGAGATCAGGAAAAGATTATATTTTATCCTCTCGATCAACCCGAAAAATTCAAAAGCCCTTCAGATGCTGAAAAGCATCGAAGAGGACCAGCAGCCTTAAGGCTCCAGTCTTTTCATTATCACATTAAGGATCTCGCTCCATATCGATACCGGGTCAACAGACGGTGAGGCCGTCAACTGGGGGTTCTTTTCAAGCGTCTGCGCGGCCAATAC
>JAKQBZ010000268.1 GCA_029559435.1 Deltaproteobacteria bacterium
CTGACGTCCATGGAAGCCTGGAATATGCCGGTCTCAACCTTCGCTACCTTTTCCCGCACCTTTCTTACGAAGGCCTCGAAAAGGTCCCGCGCCTCGCCTGCCCCCATTGCATCTGAAAACGACGGGCGCCGTCCTTTTGAAGCGTCGCCATAAAGGGTGAACTGGGAGACAACGAGCAATTCCCCTTTGACGTCGAGGAGCGACTCGTCGAACTTTCCGTCCTCTTTTTCGAATATCCTGAGATTGACGGTCTTGTCGACCATCCATTTGATATCCTCTTCAGCATCACCCCTGCCGATGCCGAGAAGGACAAGGAGGCCGCGCCCGATCCGGCCCACGACCTTTCCATCGACCTCAACTGACGCGCTCTTGACGCGCTGTATAACAGCCTTCATTAAAAACCAGAGGGTAAGAGGATGAGAAGGTGAGAAGGTGAGAAAAACAAAAAACATAATCCTCTATGCGGTGTCTTTTCAGGCCTTCTCATCTTCTTACCCTCTGCCCCTCTTAACTTCTGCTCTTCTTATCCTCTATCTGTTTTTACTTCTCCTGCTCCTTTTCCTTCCTGGCAGACTCTATGACCTTTGGCGCGATGTGCGCCGGCACCTCTTCGTAATGGGAGAACTCCATGGTGAATGTCCCTCTGCCGCCGGTCATAGACCGCAGATCGGGAGCGTATTTCAATACCTCTGCCATAGGGACGACCGCCTTTACCACCTGGTTGCTTCCTTTGGTTTCCACGCCCATGATCTTCCCTCTCCGGGAATTCATATCGCCCATCACATCGCCCATATTGTCGTCCGGCACGATGACCTCCATTTTCATGATCGGCTCAAGGAGGGTTGGCTGCGACTGTTCCATGCCTTTTTTAAACCCCATCGATGCGGCTATCTTGAATGCCATCTCCGAAGAGTCAACGTCGTGGTACGACCCGTCATACAACGTTACCCTGAAGTCCGTCACCGGAAACCCCGCAAGCATTCCCTGCGTCATGGCCTCGACGATGCCCTTCTCGACTGCCGGTATATACTGCCTCGGGATCGCACCGCCGACTATCTTGTCAACAAACTCAAACCCTGTGCCTCTCGGCAGAGGTCCCAGCTCGAGCCATGTATCGCCGTATTGGCCTTTGCCCCCGGACTGTTTTTTGTATTTCCCCTGTACCTTGGTGGTCCCTTTGATCGTCTCTTTATAAGGTACCTTGGGTTCTTTCAGGTCCACTTCCACGCCGAACTTCCTCTTCATTCTCTCTACCACTACTTCAATGTGGACCTGCCCCATACCCGACAGGATGAACTCTTTTGTCTGCTCATCTCTCGAATACCGTATTGTCTGGTCTTCCTCGATGAGCCGTGCGAGGGAGGTGTTCAGCTTGTCTTCATCTCCTTTTGCCTTTGGATGGAGCGAAAAGGAGATAAGCGGGTTGGGCAAGGCTACAGGCGTGTACCGGATAGGCGCCTTCTCGTCGCAGATCGTGTCGCCGGTGCCCACCTCTTTCAGCTTTGCCACAACGGCGATGTCGCCTGCGGACGCAAGCCCTGCCGGTTTCTGCTTCTTCCCCACAAGGGAAAATATCTGGCCGATCCTCTCTTTTTCATCTTTTGTAACATCCAGGACAGACATGTCAGGATGTATCTCCCCTGAGTAGACCTTGAAAAGCGTTAGTTTCCCGGCAAAGGGGTCTGTAATGGTCTTGAACACAAGGGCGCTGAAGGGCTTATCGGGGGCTATCTCGCGCTTCACCGCGTTGCCCGTTTTCGGGTCGATCCCTTCCACCTCTTTTTTGAATGCCGGGGGAGGGAAGTACTTTACGAGGCTGTCAAGGAGGATCTGGATGCCCATGTTCTTCGCCGCCGACCCGCACATGATCGGGACGATCTTCCCTGCCCATATGGCAGCCTTCAGGCAGCGCTCGATCTCTTCATCCTTGATCTCTTCTCCGTTCAGATAACGCTCCATGACCTCATCTTCCATCTCAATAGCAATTTCAACAAGTTTTTCTCTCTGCTTTTTTGCCTCACCCTCATACTCTTTAGGTATTTCCGTTGTCTCAAAATTACCGGACATATCATCCTTGTATGTATACGCCTTCATAGTAAGGAGGTCGACCACGCCTTTAAAATCCTCTTCCTTTCCCATGGGCAGCTGAACGATAAGGCAGTTCCTGTCCTTGAAATTCTTCTGGATATCCTCAACGGTCCTTTCAAAATCCGCCCTTTCCCTGTCTACCTTGTTGACAAAGATCGCCACGGGTATGGAAAATTCGTTTGCGTACTGCCATACCTTCTCTGTCTGGACCTTTACGGTGGAAACGGCGCTTACCACAATGATCGCCCCATCGACGACGCGCATGCAGAGTTTTGCGTCGGATATGAAATTATCATCACCGGGGGTATCGAGCATGTTTATCTTATGCTTTGCCCACTCGAAACAGGCGAGCGACGATGAGATGGTGATCTTCCGCTCCATCTCCTCCGGTTCATAATCCATCAGGGATGTACCGTCGTCAACCCTTCCAAGCCTGTTATTTTCTCCTGCAAGAAAAAGCATGGCCTCGACGATTGACGTCTTTCCTTCACCCCCGTGAGAAAAAATACCTATGTTCCTTATTGCATCAGGCTCATACTTTTTCATGTGAACTCCTTTCGACGATCCTATGAAATTGATTGAATCCAGTGAATTTAACATGGATTTTTTCAAAAAATCAAGAGCTAAAAGAAACTGCAGCCAGCCGTCAGCACACAGCCGTCAGCTAAAACAAAAAAGTTTTAGGCTGATAGCTGTCGGCTGATCGCTGACAGCTGAGCGCTGGCTGCCGGCTGCTGGCTACCGCAGTTCGTTAATTATTGACATTATTCAGCATTGTATGGTTAAGTAATAACTTCAAAGAACGACTTGAGGTGAAAGAATGAAAAGGACATATCAGCCTCACAACAAAAGCAGGAAGAGAACGCATGGTTTTCTCGTGAGGATGAGGACTGCTTCAGGAAGAGAAGTAATCAGGAGAAGGCGCGCAAAAGGCAGAAAAAGTCTCACCGTCTGACTTCAGGGTGGAATGGTTTCAACCCACCATTCCTTATTACTTGAAAAAAGAAAATGGCCTTAACCTTAACAAAAGATGAGCGACTGAAAAAGGGGGATTTTCGAGGCAAGAGGTGGACGCGATGCTCGGAAACAGATAACTTCATACTCCTGATACATAAAAATACCCTGTCCACCCGGAAGATAGCTGTTTCGATACGGAAAAAGACCGGAAACGCAGCGGTCAGGAACAGGATGAGGAGATTGGCGAAAGAATTCTTCAGGCTCAACAAGGACATGTTCGTGGAACACGCCGACAACCTGATAAAAGTGAAACAGATGCCGTTAAAGCTGACGCTGGATGACGCTGGCAAAGAGCTGGAGCTTTTGCTCAGCAGACGGGCTGACTAAAAAAACCTGTAATGAAAAAAATCATTATATTTATCATACATTCATATAGCGTACTTATCTCGCCATATATCCCAACGCAATGCAGATTTTATCCGACCTGCTCACACTATATGGCGGAAGCCATTGAAAGGAAAGGTATCCTGAGGGGCCTCTGGTTGGGGCTTGGAAGGATCATCCGGTGCAACCCCTTTTGCCATGGTGGATATGACCCTGTGAAATGACGGAGGTAGTGAATGGAAAAAAGGACCATCATAGCATTACTCATAACGATCGTTATCCTGTTCTTCTTTCAGTTCTATTTCGCCCCCAAGGAGCAGCCAAAACAGCCGCAGGCTACGGGGGAGGCCCAGACAAAAGAGAAGCCGCAGGCAAAAGATGCAGATCTGAAAGCAGAAGAAAAAACAGCAAAAAGCAAGGCGGTCACCTCCTCTGCCAAAAAGACGGGCAGGATCCCTGCCAGGGCTGAAAAAAGGGACCCCAAGGACGTTTTTGTTGAGACGCCCTATCTGAAAGTAGCCCTCACCGACCTTGGCGGAGGCATACGGAGCGTCCAGCTTAAACGATACAAAGAGACCGTCAAAGACGACAAGAACAAAGAGGTTGTAGAAGATGTAAAGCCTTTTATCTACATCCCTAAAATATCAAGGACGGTTAATGGCGATGCCGTAGACGACCGCACATACTTCACGCCTGACAGAGAAGCTGTAACGGTCAAGGACAAGCCCGAGACCCTTATATTCACCGGCGCCCTCGAGGACGGCAAAAAGGTACGCAAGGTATACACCTTCTACCCCGATAATTACCTCATTGATATGAAAACTGAATTTGAGGCATCCGGCACAGGAAAAACCGCCGTTGATTTCGCCGTTATCTCCGGCAAGAACGAATCGAGTTACGTATTTAAGGGCCCTTTCGTATATAACGGAAAAAAGCTGGAGCAGATCGAGAAGATAGAGAAGACGATGGACTTCAATAAAAACTATGCCTACGCCGGGTTCGACGATGGCTTTTTCGCCTTCATCTGGATACCCGAAGAGGGTTCAAAACCCCCTCTGGCCATCTACAAAACAGAGAGCGGTACGCCTGTCGTCAGGCTGTCGCCTGACAAAGGGGCATTTTCCGGCAAGCTTTTTTTCGGCCCGAAGCAGACAGACGTCCTCAAAAGCCTCAATGTCGGGGCCGAGAAGATCATCGACTTCGGATGGTTCGACATCATCGCAAAACCTCTCATTATGTTCATGAACCTTACATACAGGTTCACCCATAACTATGGCATCGACATTATCATCCTCACGATCCTCATCAAGATCCTTTTCTACCCTCTCAGCGTCAAGAGCTTCAAATCGATGAAAGAGATGCAGAAACTTCAGCCCCAGGTCATGAAGCTGAAAGAAAAATACAAAAACGACAGGCAAAAACTGAACCAGGAGATGATGGGCCTTTACAAGGCGCGAGGGGTCAACCCCATGGGAGGGTGCCTGCCCATGGTCATCCAGATACCGGTGTTCTTCGCGCTTTACAAGGCGCTCTCAGGGGCCATTGAGCTCCGCCATGCCCATTTCTTCTGGTGGATCAACGACCTGTCGGCGCCCGAAGACCTCTTCTCGTTCGTCATCCCCGGAATAGGCTTCACGGTGCCGGTCAGGATACTCCCTTTGATCATGGGGATCACACAGGTCATACAACAAAAGATGACCCCTACAAGCGCTGACCCGATGCAGGAAAAGATGATGCTCTTCATGCCTATATTCTTTACCTTTCTCTTCTGGGGCTTCCCGGCAGGTCTTGTCCTGTACTGGCTTGTAAACAACGTCATCTCTATCGGTCAGCAGTATTACATTAACAAAAAGGTATAGCAGGAGGCAGCATGGACGCTATTGAAGTTGAAGGCAAAACCTATGAAGAAGCGGTCAGGAAGGCATCGCTTGAGTTAAACGCTGAAGAGAAAGACCTCGACATCGAGGTAAAAGAGGTCGATACAAAGGGCATACTTGGCCTGCTCGGCAGCAAAAAGGTCAGGATCACGGCGAGAATGCGCGAGAAGGAAACAACCCCTGAAGACTACGGCAAACAACTCCTCCAGGACCTTGGCCGGTTTGCAGGTCTTACATTCAACGTTAAAACAACCGAATTAAATGAGAAAACAGGCAGGGTCCTCTTTCTCATCCAGTGTGACGACGGCGATGTCCTGATAGGCAAAGACGGCGAAACGCTCGAGTCGCTGCAGCACATACTGAGGCTCGCCATCGCCAAGAGGTACAAAGAGAACCTGAAGATCCTTATTGACATTAACGGGTACCGGGAAAAAAGAAGAAACGCCCTCACGGTAATGGCAAAAAGGCTTGCAGACAAGGCAAAACGGACAGGAAGGCAGATCAAGACAGATCCCCTTAACCCCTATGAGCGCAGGATCATACACACCCTGTTCAAACACAATAAAAACGTCACCACCAAGAGCGAAGGCGAAGGGCATACCAAGAAGGTCGTTATCTCTCCGACCGGACACGCACGCCATGGAAGACGCTGATACCATATGTGCCATATCCTCCCCTCCCGGCGAGGGGGGCATCGGCATAATCAGGGTAAGCGGGAACAAAGCCCATTCAATACTAGAACAGATCTTCAGGCCCAGGAAGCAGCAGGGGGCCTTTATCCCCAGGATGCTTTATCTCGGCAACATTGTAGAACCCGGGAACAACGCGGCGCTGGACGAGGTGCTCGTTGTCCTCATGAGCGCACCGCAAACCTATACGCGGGAAGACACGGCCGAGATATATGCCCACGGCGGATATATAGCCCAGAAGAATATCCTTTCCCTCATCGTCCGGTCCGGCGCAAGGCTCGCGGAACCCGGTGAATTTACGAAACGCGCCTTTCTCAATGGACGCATAGACCTCCTCCAGGCAGAATCGGTCCTCGATATCATACAGAGCGAAACAGACGAAGAGTTCCGGTGCGCCTTCAATTATTTGAAAGGCGCCATCTCGAGGAAGATCCACGCAATGCAAAAGGCGGTAAGGACAGCGCTTGCCCACACGGAGACCCTCATTGATTTTCCCGAAGAAGACGTGGACGTCGATGAGGAGGGATTCCTCCCTCTCCTCAAAAAGGTTCAGGGAGACATGGAGGCCCTTATAAGCTCCTATGAGGAAGGAAGGGCTGTTAAGCAAGGCCTCGACGTGCTCATAGCCGGCAAAACAAATGTCGGCAAATCGAGCCTCCTCAATGCCCTTCTCGCGCAGGAACGGGCTATCGTGACCCCTGTTCCGGGCACGACAAGGGACATGATAGAGGATACGATATACATAAAAGGCATCAAGATAAAGATCATAGACACCGCCGGGATCAGGGCTCCTTCAGACGTCGTTGAGCAGGAAGGCATCTCAAGGGTGAAGCAGAAGATACCTGAAGCAGACCTTATCATATGGGTTCTCGACGGGGCCGGCAGCTACTCAAAAGAGGACGATGAGGTCTACCGGGAGATCCGGGCCAATCATTTTATTGTAGCCGTCAATAAGGTCGACCTTCCGCAGGCAATGGACATGAAAGAGCTGGCTTCAAAAGGGCTGCAATGGGTTGAGGTGTCGGCGCTGAAAAACCTTGGCCTTGAGAAACTGAAAGAATCTGTCTATACAAAGCTCATGGGCAGGAAAAGAAGGGCAGGCAAGGCGCTCATAACAAACGTACGCCATAAAGACTCCCTTGCAGGGGCAAAGGATAATATCGAGCGCGCGATCGAATGCCTGGGAAACAATGAATCACCCGAATTTATCGCCTTTGAGCTCCGCGAGGCCCTTCAACATCTCGGTGAAATAACGGGCGAAACCTGCACCGACGACATACTCCAGGAAATATTCGCAAAATTCTGCATAGGAAAATAGATCCGTAAGTCGTGAGTCGTAAGTCGTGAGGGGAAAAATAACACCTGTTCAATGCTCTATGTTCAACGTTCGATGTTAAAACATGACAGAGAGACTGAATGATCCAGACAAAACAATGGAGGGTATGAATTTAAAAAACGTTGAACGTAGAACCTTGAACGTTGAACAGCTTTTTGCCTCACGCCTTACGCCTTACGCCTAACGCCTCACGGGTTTACTACCGGTATCCGGCATCTGGTTCGCTCGGTCTGTATCATTATTTGTTATTATTGGTTATTATCGGT
>JAKQBZ010000269.1 GCA_029559435.1 Deltaproteobacteria bacterium
TCAGCACCTCGTTGCAGAGCTCTATGAACTCAGCCGGTCTGGCAAGATTGACGTCCTTTGTACCGCGGACAGCTATCGCCTTTACCCCTTTGTCTCCCATAACGGCACCCAGCCCAAGCCGACTGGCGCTGGAGCGGCCCTGTTCGATAGATGCGGTAAATACCCTGTTCTCACCGGCAAGGCCGATAGCGGCCACCTGTGCATTCGGCTCGTTCAACTCCTTCCGGATAAGCTCCTGCGTCTCGACAGCGCCTTTACCCTTGAGGTGGCTGGCATCCCGTATCTCCACTTTGTCATTGTGTATCCATATATAGACCAGGCTGGGCGACTTGCCGCGAAGGATTACTTTGTCGTAACCTGCATACTTCAATTCCGGCGCCCAGAAACCTCCCATCATTGAATATCCCATTAATAAGGTCTGGGGGGAATAGGCGGTTATAATAGTACGGTTCGCGCCGGGGGCAGGCGTACCACCCAAAAGTCCTGTGCTGAAGATCAATGGAATTTCAGGCGCAAAGGGGTCGATCTCAGGGGGAACCCTGCTCCATAATATCTTCGTGTTCGTGCCTAACCCGCCAAGATGAAGTTCGGTGTCTCTGGGATCAGTCTCTACCCTCTCAATATTTCCCTTGGTTAGATCAATTTCTAAATTAAACCCTGTTTCTCCGTACCTCATGTTCTGCTCCTCTGGTTAATCTTTTCAAATCTGTTTTATTCTTTCAAACTTGTGCTTAATTTAACAAATCGGATGGTCCTTGTCAAGCGGAATAATGAAATAATTCACAAGCTTAACAAACCAATTGCCGTTTTCACGGCCATACCATTCACATCTTCACAAATAGGCCGTATCTTTATGAATATTAAGGGCTTATCTAAAATACGAACAGGTCGAGGCCTCCCATCATGTTCACAACAGCGCCTGTCATATAGTCGCTTGAGACAGCGAAAGCCACCGCATCGGCAATCTCCTGCGGCGTGGCGGGCCTGCGGACGGCGGTCTTCTTCTCGACCTTTTCGCGAACCGGCTCCGGGAGGTTGAAATAGCCGTCGGTCGCGGATATGCCGATCAATACGCAGTTTGCCGTTATGTTGAAACGGGCGCCTTCGAGGGCCGCCGATTTTGCCAGCGCGATCAGGCCTGCCTTTGCGGCGCCATAGCTCGTCTGCCCGGTTCCTCCGAGGACTCCGGCAACAGAGGTCATGTTGACGATGCGGCCCCACTTGTTGGCGCACATATCTTCCCATGCCTCCTTGATGCAATAGAATGCGGAATTGAGGCAAAGCTTGACCTCATAATCCCATTCCTCGATGGTGGTCTTGGTTATGCTGATATTATGGCCCATCAATGCCGCGTTATTAATGAGGATGCTTACGGGCCCCATCTCTGCCTTGATGGCTGCGAAGGCCTTCTGAACGCTCGGGTAGTCGCTCGCGTCCATCTGGACCGCCATAGCCTTCCTGCCAAGGGCCTTGATCTCGTCCGCAAGCTTCTGAGCTCCATCCATGTGGTGAAAACCTGTTACCACCACGTCTGCTCCCATTTTCGCCAGCGAAAGGGCGGAAAATCTCCCGATGCCTTTTGGCATTGACGCTCCGGTTACCAATGCAAGCTTACCTTCTAATGACATTTCTCCCTCCTTGATGTGCACAATTTTTTATATATTCGCTCAGCCTTCGGCAAGAGATCAGTTAATGTATATAGCACCCGGCACAGGGGTTGTCAATTTTTTGCGATCGATCAACTGCCGTTAGGGGCCTCGCCTCTCAACGCGTCGATCAGTACCCTGCTCACCTGCTGGTGCTGTTCCAGGATATCGTATTGTGCATCCTTCAGAAGCCAGCGGCTCACCATGTGCTCAAGAATGCCCAGAACCAGGTGGCGCAGTATATAGATGTCAACATCCGTTCTGATGACGCCCTCCTTCTGCCCTTCTTCAAGGATGTCCCACACCGAACGCACCGATTGTTTGAGAAAGTCATATGTCTCCGTCTTGGCAAAGCTCCTGTTCACCCGCAGCTCAAGCATCAACAGCCTTCCATAATCGGGGTTTGTCTTAAAAAAATAAAGAAAGTACCATACGAATTTCCGGATCTTGTTGAAGACCCCCGAGATCCCTTCCAGGTGCAATGCTACCTGGCTGCGGAATTCGTTCGTTTTCTCGACAGGAATGGAGAAGAAGAGGTCTTCCTTGTTCTTGAAATACTGGTAGATGGTTCCATTGGCAACACCCGCCCTTTGAGCTATTTCAGAGATGCTTGCGCTCTGAAAGCCTTTCTTGCTGAAGACCTCAATAGCTGCCTGGATGATGTCTTCTCTTCTGGCGACCTTTTTGTACATGACCTTTGTGCCCAACGCCTTCTGCAAAGATCGATTTACTCAATTATGCCGGCTGCCGCGGGCCGATGCATCGGACTCCTGCCGCTTGCAGAAACCATCGGCATACAGGGCTGCGCCCAGGGCCGGTATCAATGCAGGGTCCCATTCAGGGCCGGTGGCCAGCCTGCTTACCTTAAGGATGCCTTCCACCAGGCTGACTATTCCTGGATTCCGGGCCAGCCCTCCAATGATGACGAAATCCTTCTTCATGCCCAACCTGTCTACCAATGTGCTGATCCTCCTGGCCATAGCGTAGTAATAGCCTGCTATCAGCTCTTCTACCGGTACCTTGCTCCGGATCAGATCCAGCGCTTCGGACTGCGCGTATACGGCGCAAAAATCGCTCAGCTTTGGAAATTTATCGGACCGGAGCGCGATCTCTGCCGTCTCCGCCAGGTCTTTCCTGACCAGGCCTCCGAACGCCTCCATCGACCTTCCGATGCCTGCTGCGCATTTGTCGTTCCAGAGGAATGCGGTTGCCCTGCCCTTTTCGGTACAGTGAATTACCTTGCAGCTTTGCCCGCCGGCGTCGAGCACCGTGCGGACCGACGGGCCGCATACCCGCAGCGCCCCTGCAGCGGCGCATGCGATCTCCGATACGGCTTTATGTGCAAAGGCCGCCTGTACGCTCCCGCGGCCGGTCGCGACGATATAATGGATATCTTCCAGCTTTAAGCCGGTTTTGTTGAGAGCCCCGTTCACAGCGTCCAGAGCCGATTCCTTGGGCGTCCTGGTTGCGACCTGAGAAGATGCATAGGGTTGCCCGTCAAGCAGCAGCAGCGCCTTGGACGTCACTGCCCCGATATCAACGCCCGCCGCTATCACCTTTGCCTTCGTCCAATCCATCTGCTTATGTACTGAAGCATGTTCGCTCATTTTCCACCTCCGTAACTCACTACAGCGCCTATTGCGCCCACATACTCAGGAAGGCTCACCACGCTCACCTCTCGTTTTATCAGACGCTGAAGGTGGTTAATGACCGCTTGAGACCTGGCCAGCCCTCCGGCTACCACGATCTCTTTTGTCAGGGGCATGCAGGTGGACATGGAAGCAACGCGCTCGACCATGAACCTGGTGACGGCATCTGCTATATCCGCAGCGTTCGCGCCCTGGCACATAAGATCAATGGCATCTGATTCGGCGGAGAGGGCGCACTGAATGGCAACAGCTATACTTTTTGTCGACTTAAGCGCCAGCCGGGACAGCTCTTCCTCGCTAACCCCCAGCAGCTTCGCCATGCTCGTGTAGAAGATGCCCAGGCCGTCAGCGCATTTGTCGTTTTGAATGACGTCCAGCAAATCCCCGTTCTGGTCATAGCTCATCGCCTTATGCACATTACCGCCGATATCGATGACCGTTCTCGAGTTGCCGTTAAGGAAAAAAGCCCCTTTTGCATCCGCTACGTATTCGGGAACCGATGCGGCCGGGTCAAGAGCCGGTGCCTTGACGGCATCCCTGAATATCCCCGTGGCGACGATGCCGTTCAGCGCGCCTCCGGAAATACCCGCACTTCTCAGGGCATCATTTAACGCTGCCCGGGCAGCCGCCGCCGGATCACACGCCGTGGGTACCGCGGCATAACCAAGGATCTCCCTGCCCTTCATTATTATGGCCTTTGTATTGATGTGGCCTGCATCCAGCCCGGCGAGAAATTTTTCGTTATTCACGGCGTCACCCCCTTTATTACTTCAACAAGCGCGTCCAGCTGCGCCCGAATGTGAGCTTTTTGCACGGTGGTATCAAGCTCAAGCTCCATCGATGGAATTCCCAGCTTATCGACGATGGGCTTCAGCGCCACGACGTCCATCGGTTGAGGGCTGCAGAACCTCTGGTAAAGGAACACCACCCCATCAGGCTTGAAGTCCTCGATGAACTGCTGGACGAACCTGAACCTCTTTTTCTCTCCGGTCCCGGGGACGGTATCCTTCGCGGGACAGGGGATCTTGCCGATGTATCCCTCGGCGAGCGCCATAAGCTTATCCGGCCTGCCCTCGGGCACCTCGAACCAGAAGTACCTGGCAGCCGTACAGGAATCAATGAAGATAAGGCTTGCGTCATAACTCAGATGTTCCATCAGGTCGAAAATCCCCAGGTCGTCGCAGGCGCCTCCCGTAACCATCAGCCGTACCGCTGGCGTCTCTTTGCCGGGCGCAGCCTCCAGCCTTTCGATCAGCTGCTCCAGCATGCCGTTGCATTCCTGCTTGTCCATAACCTGAGAGGCCAGGGTCGCGGCGGCAACCTCCGTGCCTGTTATGGGCGGCTTGTCATGCCTCAGGAACTCCCAGAGGCGCTTCAGGAGCCTCCGGTTGTGGTTATAGACCTTGATCGCGTCCTCCAGGTCGTTGTCCGTCACAGGCTTTTTTGTAAGCTTCTCGACGAATTCTTTGAACTGTGCAAAAGACTCTGTCATGAACCCGCCGGCAGGCTTCGTGTGAATGATATGAGGGTACTGCATGAGGTAGCTTCTGTCCTGGAACCCTGCAAACCTCACCCATACGTTGAACGCTTCGCCCATATGGATGCAGCTGCTGCTCGTAACGACCAGGTCTAAGTAATCATAATTGCCCTGCAGCCCCTGATAGGCGCAGTCATGGGAAAAGGAGCAATACGTTTCATGGATATAGCCCCTCGTCATTGCCTGAGACTCATGGGACGTAAGGATCCTCAACGGTACGATCCCTGCTGCGTAGAGGATCTCCTCCGGGACATGGGTGCACATATATCCTGCCAGGAGCCGCCCTTTCGCCTTAAGGGACCTGGCGTATTCTGGTGTATTCTCCGTTATATGGCGAAACCGTTCGATTATTGCATCTGAGCCCTTTTTCTCCATCTGTCATGCACCTCCTTTCTTATGCGCTTCCATGAGATGTACGAACAACTCCGTTTTCCGCTGGGCGCCCGGCAGGTCCATTTTCCGGACATCTACCTGGTCGGTATCATATTCAACGGTCGGGATCTGGTTTTTGAAGATACGCTGCATCGCTATATAGCCGTTCCTGAAATCCGTTTCGCAACTGCGGGAAGGCGCAAGCAAAAGCCCGTCAGCCTTATACTCTGTCACCATCGCCTTTGCCATCTCTTCAAGCGCCCAGTACGATCTCACTCCCTGCCAGGTTGGCCAGCCCAGGACTATTTTGGCCAGCTCGGTTATGGCCTTTCTTCTGGTTGACAGGTCAAGCTCGTCAACCCAGGCAGGGTCTATGGGTTCCCATGTCCACTTTCCGTTGACGATCCCCTTGAAGTTGCCGCAGGTGCCGAATGTATAGACCGAGGCTACGATCTCGGCCCCGACGTCTCTCAATATCCTCGCCATTTCCGGATGGCCGTAGGTGTGCGCTATCCCGAAATATACTATCCTGAAGCGCTGGTCAGGGGCCACGCTCTCCCCTGTATCAACCATGTGCTTCACTTCCTTCAGCAACGTCTCGTATATGCGCACGCTCTCATCGGTCGTCCTGTCCACAACGGCCGGCGGGAACAGGGCTATGAGGCGCCGCTCGTCCAGCGGCGCCGGGGAATGCATGTTGAGCGCGCATATATTGCCCCACAGGACAAGCACCTTGATCTCGTTCCTCACCGCCTTGACGAACAGCTCATCGGAAAACTCCCTGCCGGTTACTCTCTGGAGCCACTCTATGCCGGCCTCTATCTGGTTGGAGACGTAGTTGACGATCTTCGGGTCCTTCTCCGCATTCCCCCCGCCGATCATGTCTATTGCATACATCGGCACGCCGCCCAGGCGCCTTGAGACCTCCTGGTACCACTTCGAATGCTGGCTGCACAGGTGCGTGGTCCAGATCACGTCCGGCCTCGGATATCCGTCCTTGATCGTCTTATCGGTAATAGCCATCTTGTCGCGGATCACCTCGCCAACGAACAGCTTGAGGTAGCTGCACGAGTGAAATCCAAGGCCGCCTGTCTCGGCGGCAATAATGTCCTCGCGGCACTCTGCGGGCACCGTCCCTGCCGCTGACGCCGAGTGAGGTTCTCCGCCTATCACGTGTATGTCTTCGCCCAGCCCTTTAAGGGGAGCGAGCGGGCTCCAGGTAGAGCCCATGCATCGCAGGCCGTCCGAGGCATAGAGATAGTTCCTGTAGCAGTTGTTCTGGTAATTCTTCACTTCGCCCCACGTCGTTATGTTGTATGCCATCTAAACCTCCTGTCCAAAATATATCAATATTTTCTTTGGTTGGTATCAATATTGAATATGATTCATTTTTATTATTTTAAACATCAGATGTCAAGTCTTTTTTTCTTTATTTTAAGCTAAATATTATATTGAATATTGTTTTTTAAATAGGCAATAGTTTCAGGAAATCCATTTGGCCCACTATTAATTTGCTCATTTCCACATACCCATTCTGGTGTCTTGTAAGCACGATTTGATAAAAACAGGCGCCATTCTTTTT